>NZ_KV826305.1:0-71138 GCF_001835895.1 Staphylococcus sp. HMSC034C12
CTAATTTGTTAGAAATTATGTCCCAGCCTCTTTTGTGATTTATTTTTATAATTGTTTAAAAGATAGAAACAATATATTTTAATTTTTCTGAAAATATTTACAAATCTGACAATTATTAGTAAGATATTGATTATTATCATAAGAATTGAAGTCAATAAAGAAAGTTAGATATAAGTTATTGACAACTTTGGGAGAGGATGAGTCAGCTTGAGTAAAGCAGAGGACATGATAAAAGAAGATAGTAAGTATTTTGCTACATCAGGACGTATAAAATATTATCCACTAGTGATTGATCATGGGTATGGGGCAACTTTAGTAGATATAGATGGAAAAGAATACATCGATTTGTTAGCTAGTGCAAGCTCACAAAATGTGGGTCATGCACCAAAACAGGTCACAGAGGCGATTAAAAAGCAAGCAGATAAATTTATTCATTATACCCCCGCATATATGTATCACGAGCCTTTAGTGAAACTGTCTAAAAAGTTATGCGATATTGCGCCAGGCGATTATGAAAAACGTGTCACATTTGGTTTGAGTGGTTCGGATGCGAATGATGGTATTATCAAATTTGCACGTGCTTATACAGGACGACCATATATTATCAGCTTTACAAATGCTTATCATGGCTCTACATTTGGAGCGTTATCAATGTCGGCTATCAGTTTAAATATGCGTAAACATTATGGCCCATTATTAAATGGATTTTATCATATTCCATTTCCAGATAAATACAGAGGGATGTTTGAACAATCTAAATCAAATACTGTTGAAGAATATTTAGCGCCATTAAAAGAGATGTTTGCTAAATATGTTCCAGCTGAGGAAGTAGCTTGTATCGTGTTAGAAACGATTCAAGGAGATGGCGGACTATTAGAACCAGTAGAGGGCTATTTTGAAGCACTTGAAACGTTATGTCGCGAATACGGCATTTTAATTGCCGTTGATGATATCCAACAAGGATTAGGTCGTACAGGTTCTTGGAGCTCTGTGGACCATTTTAACTTTACACCAGATCTCATTACATTTGGTAAATCATTAGCAGGTGGATTACCAATGTCAGCGATTGTGGGTCGAAAAGAAATTATTGAAAGTCTTGAAGCACCAGCACATCTATTTACGACAGGGGCAAATCCAGTAAGTTGTGAAGCGGCTCTTGCTACGATTGAAATGATAGAAAACGACGACTTACTAACAGCTAGTTCTGTAAAAGGAAACTACGTGCGTCAACGTATGAATCAATGGGTAGATCAATACGATTACGTAGGAGATGTGCGCGGTATTGGGTTATCGATTGGAATTGATATTGTTAAAGACAAACAGTCAAAAGAAAGAGCTGCTGAAGAAGCATTGAAAATTTGTAATTACTGTTTTGAACATGGTGTAGTGATTATTGCAGTTGCTGGGAACGTCTTACGTTTTCAACCACCACTCGTTATTACTTATGAACAGTTAGATAAAGCGTTAGATGTTATTGAAGAAGCGCTTCAAGCACTACAAGATGGTGATTTAAATCAATATAGTATAGAAGGACAAGGTTGGTAAAATATATTAAAAGAGCAAGAAAAGACGTGAAGTGAATGTCTTTTCTTGCTCTTTTTCAGTATACTCCCCTTAAAAAACAATTGAATGTTTCTTAAGGGGAGATGAGAAATATAAGTTAGTTCATTATCTTAATCTTTTGGTACGACATAATCATCTTCATCATTCTTTTTAGAATGTTTAATACCATAGAATACATAAATAACAATACCAACTAAGAACCAGATTAATGTATAAAGTTTAGCTTCAAAACTTAATCCCCAGAATACAAGCAAGACTAATAAAAAGGTAATGACAGGTAATACAGGGAAGAACGGTACTTTAAATGCTGGAACTGGTAAATCTTTGCCTTCACGTTTTCTTAAACTATACATTGCAATAGATACAAACATAAATGCAATTAATGTACCTGCTGAAATTAATTGAGCTAAGAAAGCAAATGGGAACATTGAACCAATTAAAACACCGATAACAGTCAGAATAACAAGCGCTCTATTAGGTAAATGTTTATCATTTAATTTGGCTAACCAAGAAGGTAATAATCCGTCACGACCAAATGAATAAAGTAAACGTGAACCAGCTAACATCATACCGATTAATGCTGTAAACATACCGATGACTGAAATAGCTTGAACTACTGCTGCTACTACACCATGTCCACTTTGACGAAGTGCCCAACCTACAGGTTCAGCATTCCCAGCATATTTTGAATAATGGAACATACCAACTAATACTAAAGCTACAGCTACGAATAAAACAATCGCAATGATTAATGATCCCAAAATACCACGTGGCATCGTTTTTTGCGGATTAATAGCTTCAGCTGAGTTGGCAGCAATTGAATCAAATCCTATGTATGCCAAGAAAATCATTGATACACCCGCATAAATACCTTGCCATCCACCAAAATCACCAGTTTCAGTGACTTTATGCTCAGGAATAAATGGAACATAGTTACTTGCTTGAATTGCTGTTAATCCAACAATAACGAATAAAACAATCGCTAGAACTTTTAAAATAACAAGAATATTTTCGATACGAGCAGCTTCACTCATACCACGAGATAATAATAATGCAGTTAAAATAATAACAATTGCTGCAACTAAGTCTATAATTCCTCCATTTGCACCAAAAGGGTTAGATAAAGACTTAGGTAACGCAATACCTAAAGGAGACACAAGTCCTCTTAAATTGGCTGAAAAACCAGAAGCTACAAAGGCAACGGCAATAAAGTATTCGGCAAGTAATGCCCAACCAGCTACCCATCCAAAGAATTCACCAAATAAAACGTTAATCCAAGAATATGCAGAACCAGCAAAAGGCATGGCTGCAGCCATTTCAGCATATGAAAATGCAACTAAACCAGCAACAATTGCAGCTAATAAGAAAGATAAAGCTACGGCTGGACCAGCATGCTCTGCTGCTACTACACCAGGTAGTGTGAAAATCGATGTTGATACAATAGTACCTACACCTAATGCAAGAAAATCTTTAACACGTAACGTACGTTTTAAATGTCCATCTTTACTTTGATAGATAGTGGGATCTTCTTTTCTAGTAAAATTTTTGAAAAAACTGGCCATAATTATGAACCTCCACTAATAAGTTTAAAATTTAATGAATTAGCTTGTTAGCTATATAACATTTATTATCATAGCATAAAAGAACGGTATTTTGTCTAAAATTTCTGAAAATTTCAAGTTTTCTTACTTTTAATCAAACAAGAATACATAACTAGAAAATTTAAATGATAGATTTGATTATATCAGATAAATCTAAAATAAAAACAACAAAAAAGAGTATATTTACTCCAAAAATATAAAAAGTAGTAATTATATCAATATTGGCACTATAATTATAGAAGACAAGTCAAGTCATTAGACCTTTTTAATTGTGTCATTTTACAATGGTTAAAGTATATTGACCTATTCCAATATGGAATGGTTACTATCGAAAATATGTATTTTATTAATGTTTCGATGCGTACTATAATAAGAAACGTAATAAAGTTACAACGTATTCAAATGTTCTAATAAGTATGTCTTACTATCATTCCCTTAAACATGACATATATAATAGAAAACTCCCATCTCATATTTGAATATGTCTAATTAACTGAGGTTACACTTCAACTTTAAAAATTGAAGTTATTTAAATATAAAGAAGCCGCAATTAACATGTGACTAAGTCTTTCCCTCTTTTTCCCTAAAAAAATAGACATGTGTGTGGCTTCTTTTTAATTGGGTATAAAAAAATAGAAAAGTAATTTTGAAATAAAAACTTTAAATTACAAATGTAAACTTGAAAGGATATGAATATAAAATGGCTAAAGAAAACTATTCTGCTGCAGATATGGTCATTGATACTTTAAAAAATAATAATGTGGATTATGTATTTGGTATTCCAGGTGCAAAAATCGACTATTTATTCGATGCATTAGAAGATGATGGTCCAGAACTTATCGTTACACGTCATGAACAAAATGCTGCAATGATGGCACAAGGCATTGGACGTTTAACAGGTAAACCTGGTGTTGCATTAGTAACAAGTGGTCCAGGGGTAAGTAACTTAACAACTGGATTATTAACAGCTACTTCAGAAGGTGACCCTGTATTAGCAATCGGTGGTCAAGTTAAACGAAATGATTTATTACGTCTTACTCACCAAGCTGTAGATAATGCTGCGTTACTAAAATCATCAACTAAATATAGTGCAGAGGTTCAAGATCCTGAATCATTATCTGAAGTTATGACAAATGCAATCCGCACTGCAACTTCTGGTAAAAATGGTGCAAGTTTCATTAGTATTCCACAAGACGTTATTTCATCTCAAGTGCAAAGTAAAGCAATCGACTTACCAGAAAAACCTCATTTAGGCGTACCAACAGATGAAGAAGTGAATGAAGTGCTTCAAGCAATTAAAGATGCTAAATTCCCTGTATTACTTGCAGGTATGAGAAGTTCTAGTGAAAAAGAAACAGAAGCAATTCGTAAATTTGTTGAAAAAACAAGCTTACCTGTTGTAGAAACTTTCCAAGGTGCTGGTGTAATTAGTCGTGAATTAGAAGACCATTTCTTTGGTCGTGTTGGTTTATTCCGTAACCAAGTGGGTGACGAATTACTAAGAAAAGCTGATTTAGTAGTTGCAATCGGTTATGATCCAATTGAATACGAAGCAAGTAACTGGAATAAAGAATTAGATACTGAAATTATCTCAATTGACGAAGTACATGCTGAAATTACAAATTACTTACGTCCTAAAAAAGAATTAGTAGGTAATATTGCAGGTACAATTCAAATGATGTCAGAAAAAGTGTCTGAACCAATTATTGATCAAAAACATTTAGATGACTTAGAAGAATTAAGAGCAAATATTATCGAAGCTACTGGTATTAAATATGAACATGAAGATGGTATTTTACATCCAGTAGAAATTATTAATACAATGCAAAAAACGTTAACTGATGATACAACTGTTACAGTAGACGTAGGTAGTCATTATATTTGGATGGCTCGTAAATTTAGAAGTTACAATCCAAGACACTTATTATTCAGTAACGGTATGCAAACTTTAGGTGTTGCGTTACCATGGGCTATAGCAGCTGCATTAGTACGTCCAAACACACAAGTTGTGTCAGTTGCTGGTGATGGTGGTTTCTTATTCTCAGGTCAAGATTTAGAAACTGCTGTACGTAAAAAATTAAATATCATTCAATTAATTTGGAATGATGGTAAATACAACATGGTTGAATTCCAAGAAGAAATGAAATATAAACGTGCAGCTGGCGTAGCATTTGGTCCAGTAGATTATGTTAAATATGCAGAGTCATTTGGTGCGAAAGGTATCCGAGTAACAAGCCCAGAAGAACTTGAAGCTGCAATTAAAGAAGGTTACGAAACAGAAGGACCTGTTTTAATTGATATTCCAGTAAATTATAAAGATAATATTAAATTATCAACAAATATGTTACCAGATTCTTTAAATTAATTTTCTAAAAATAGGAGTGAATATTAATATGGGTCATGTATTATATCAACATGGTACATTAGGTACATTGATGGCAGGTTTATTAGAAGGAACTGCCACAATCGATGAATTATTAAAACATGGTGATTCAGGACTAGCAACACTTACAGGTTCAGACGGTGAAGTTATCTTCATTAATGGAGAAGCTTACCATGCAAATGAAAAAAAAGAATTCGTTAAACTTAAAGGTGATGAATTAACACCTTTTGCAACAATTACTAAATTTGAAGCAGATGAATCTTATGAAACTTCTAATAAAGATTCTGAAACAGTATTAAATGAAGTAAAAGAACATATGTTAAGTGATAATTTATTCTCAGCAGTAAAAATCACTGGTAAATTTAAAAAAATGCATGTTCGTATGATGCCAAAACAAGAACCACCATATACAAGATTAATTGATTCAGCACGTAGACAACCTGAAGAAACTCAGGAAGATGTTAACGGTACAGTGATTGGCTTCTTTACACCTGAATTATTCCATGGTATTGGTTCTGGTGGTTTCCATATTCATTTCGCCAACGATGATCGTAATTTCGGCGGACACATTTTAGATTTTGAAGTAGATGATGTAAAAGTTGAAATTCAAAACTTTGAAACATTTGAACAACACTTCCCAATCGATAATAAAACATTCACTAATACTGAAATTGATTATGCAGATATCGATGCAGAAATTAGAGAAGCTGAATAATATATCATCATTAGAGTTCGAATCTTTTAAGATTCGAACTTTTTTATTTCATCAAAATAATATTTTAAGCAATTCAATTTAATGGTATAATGATTTCGAATTTTATGTTTATGGAGGTATATAGGATGCAATGTCCAAATTGTGGTCAGTCATATCAACAAGGAGATTTATTTTGTGGAGAATGTGGAACGAAATTAGATCAGATTACACCATCTACAACAACACCAGAATCATTAAACTTGGATAGTCATATAAACAAAAGTGTAAATCACTCTACTTCAAGTTCTGTTACTTCGCCAAATGCTATATCAAAAGAACAGCCTACAGTGAATCAATACAACAATATTGAGTCATCTCAAACGCAAGATGCACCTGATTATACATCTTATCAACAACGTTATGGTAATCCTGGTGCTTCAAGTCAAAAAGTTAAATCTGTTGTCGAAGAAAGTAAAAAATTCTTTAAACAAGTGTTTAAACGGCATGATACAATCATTGAGAGTCATCATTCATTTAGTTACTCATTATTAGCTTCATTAGTGATAGTGGGCTTATTAATTTTAGGATTTTTTATTCATTTTATGATTGAAGATAGTTTTGGTTATATCATTTCAGGAGTATTTACTATTGTTCTAAGAGTAATACTAGGCATCGCTATTGCTATAGCTATTCTTTTCTTTATTACTTATGGAGTGATACGTTTAACTGTACTTCAACCTTTTCAAATTAAAAAAGTTTTGTCAGACTTTATTTTAACGAATACATTATCAGTGCTTATACTTTTGTTAGGATTTATTTCACTATTTTTAAAACTTTATATTTTAAGTGGGGTATTAGGAGTATTTTCGATTATCTTATTATTCACATCATGTATATATTTAATTGCTAAATATAGTGTAAATAGAAAATTACGTATCCCTAGTTTTTACGGTGTTATCATATTTTTCGTTATTATTGGATTTGCATTACATTTATTTGGATCATCGTTAATTAGTCAATTCGATGATTTCGGAGTACTACGTAGATTATTTGGAAGAGGTTTTAGTGGCTTATTGTAAGCATTATGGAAGTAAACTTGTTCCAATTTAAAATGTATGTACTCAATGTGATACGCGTGTCATTAATGAATTTAAGTAATCACCATCTTTAAGAAATAATATAAAAAATACATAGGGCAATAAAAATTTTCAAAGAAATAGAAGATGAGGCTATTAAAAAAGTTCAAGATATAGTAAGTCGATAATATCTGATATATTTTTATTGTATAAGTCTCAAACTAAAAATAATATATAATATTTTATAAGGAGAATTGAGAAATGTTAAATGCTGAACCTATGATTAAGAAGATGAAAAATCAAAAAATCAATTATGATAGGGTGTTGAAAAAACTGATTAATCAATGGGAGCGTGAAGGCGTTCGCCCTAAAATTTTATTACATAGTTGTTGTGCACCTTGTAGCACATATACATTAGAATATCTATCTCAGTATGCAGATATTGCTATTTATTTTGCTAATCCTAACATTCATCCTAAAAATGAATACTTAAGACGTGCCAAAGTCCAAGCACAATTTGTAAAAGATTTTAATGAGAAGACTGGACATTCGGTAAAATATATTGAAGCTGATTATCAGCCATATGAATTTATGAAGATGGCGAAATCGCGTGGTCTTACTGAAGAACCTGAAGGTGGAAAACGTTGTACAGCGTGTTTTGAGATGCGTTTAGAGCTTGTCGCAGAAGCAGCAGTGAAGTATGGATATGATTATTTCGGTAGTGCATTAACATTATCTCCTAAAAAGAATGCTCAATTAATTAACGAACTCGGTATGGAAGTTCAACGATTATACAATACATATTATTTACCTAGTGATTTTAAGAAAAATAAAGGTTACGAACGGTCTATAGAAATGTGTAATGATTATAATATATTTAGACAATGTTATTGCGGATGTGTATTTGCAGCGATGGAACAAGGTATTGATTTTAAAAAAATTAATCGAGAAGCTAAAGCATTTTTAGAACAATTTTAAAAGGAGTAAGAGAGAATGAGTTAACCATTCTTTCTTACTCCTTCGCTTTTAGTTATAACGTACGATGGATAAAACGCACAATAGCTAAAATAGCAATAACAAGGGCAGATAGTAGTCCAGCAATTTTTATACCTTTCTTCTCTTTTTCAGGTTCAGGATCTTTATTTTCCATCATTTCTAATAGTTCACGTTCAATTTCAAGATCCAAAGCTGTTTTCTTTTCACCATTGTAACCGATACTATTATCGTATTCTTGAGAAGATTTGGCATCTTCAATGTTATTCTTATCTTTAGTTTGTGACTTTGTTTGTTTATCTTCTATAGTCATCAACATACCCTCCGATAGTACGTGCTACGTGTAATATTAGTATAGTACACTTTATCGTTTAGTGAAATATTTTAACGTCTAGCATCTAGTCCAATAATCTCACTAATATGACTATAATGGTTTGCTTTTAAATATTTAGCAATATCTCGATTAATCTTTTTAGTTAAACCAGGGCCTTCTATCACGAGGGATGAGTAGATTTGTACAAGTGACGCACCATTTCGCATCATTTGAATAGTATCTTGTGCACTAAAAATACCACCTGTACCAATGATTAAAAATTCGCCATTCGTTTGTTGATAAGCCCATTTTACAAGTTCTAAATTACGTTTAAATAAAGGTCGACCACTTAATCCTCCGTCTTCTACTTTATTTGGAGAAGATAATCCATCACGTTGACGTGTGGTATTGGCTAAAATCATACCATCAAAGGTTTCTGTAATTTGAGGTAAAATAGTTTTAAAACCTTCAAGTTCTAAATCTGAAGTTAGCTTTAAAAAGATTGGGACATTCACTTCGTGTTGTGCTTTATAATCTATTAAAGCATGACATAACATTGAAAATTCATCTTTATCATGGAAACTTTGTAAGTTTTCAGTATTAGGTGAGCTAATATTCACAGTGAAAAATGATACATCTGCTTTAAACGCATCGATGACTTTAATATAATCTTGATAACGCTCTTCGTAAGGTGTCGTTTTATTAACGCCCACATTTAAACCTACAGGAATAGTGTAAGCATGACGTCTTAAATTCCATAAAGCTTTATTCATCCCCATATTATTAAAGCCCATACGATTGATTAAGGCATCATCTTCAAGTAAGCGATACATACGCGGTTTAGGATTGCCATCTTGTGGTTTAGGTGTAATGCCACCAAGTTCAAGAGCACCGAAACCAGCATTTTCAAGTGCTTTAGGCACTTCACATGATTTATCAAAACCAGCAGCTAAACCAACTGGATTTTTAAATGTTATCCCTTTAATGTTTTGTGAAAGAGAGGGGTGTTCATATGTAAATAATTTATTTACAAAAGGTAGTAAAAAAGCGTTTTTCTGAGTGAATTTTAAGGCATCTACTGTTAATCCATGTGCCTTTTCAGGTTCGATTTTGAATAAAAGAGGTTTAATTAATTTGTACATAATAATGCTCCATTTCATTGTATTTGAGGCTTACGATCCTCATTTAATATCATTGAAAAAACATTCCTTTAATAGACTAGCACGTTCGATTAAAAATGAATAGTCAAATTTGAAAGTGTTTGAAAAATTGCCTAACTTTAAATCATTTTGGAATGACAAAGGTTAAAGCACATCCATTTAGGTAATAGAATAGTAGATAAAGAATTGGACTAAGGAGGATAATTAATGAAATCAGATTGGAAAAATCAATTACCTTTAGAGGGTATTCAAGATATTTCACCAGTAAGCGGTGGAGATGTAAATGAAGCATTTAAAATTACAACAAACGATGATATATATTTTTTATTAGTTCAAAGAAATCGTAAACCCTCTTTCTACGCTGCCGAAATGGCTGGACTAGAAGCATTTGAAAAAGCAGATATTACAGCACCAAGAGTGATTGAAAATGGCGAAATTAATGGCGATGCGTATCTATTACTCAGTTATTTAGAAGAAGGCGGTAAAGGAAGTCAAAAAGAATTAGGACAACTTGTAGCCAAAATGCATAGTCATCAACAGTCAGAAGGTAAGTTTGGATTCGAGTTACCTTATGAAGGGGCTGATGTCTCATTTGATAATACATGGTCAGAGTCTTGGAGTGAAATTTTTGTAGAACGGCGTATGGATCATTTAAGAGATGAACTATTACGTAAAAATTTATGGAATGAAGAAGATAATAAAGTATACGAACAAGCACGTTCTGTTATGATTAATGAATTAGAAAATCATAATAGCAAACCGTCTCTTTTACACGGTGATTTATGGGGCGGTAATTATATGTTTTTAAAAGATGGGCGTCCCGCTTTATTTGATCCAGCCCCGTTATATGGAGATAGAGAATTTGATCTAGGTATCACTACTGTCTTCGGTGGATTTACACAAGAGTTTTATAATGAATATGAAAAGCATTATCCTTTAGGAAAAGGAGCAGAAAAACGCTTAGAGTTCTATAGATTATATTTATTCATGGTGCATTTAGTTAAATTTGGTGGTATGTATGCAAGTAGTGTGAATCGTTCAATGGATCACATATTGGCCTAATAAAATACTTCGGGTTAAGTCGTCTTAATCCGAAGTTGTTTCTTTCGTCTTTAATGAAGTGATTATATCATTAGGTGTTAAAACTAATAATGAAGTGGATGAATTAATGCATAAAGTGGAAGCATTAGGTGGTAAGGTGATTGATGAACCTAAGACTTCTCAAGGTTATTACGGTGCAACATTTGCTGATCCAGATGGACATAAATATAATTTCTTAGTTTGTTAGTTCAATTAATTTTATAAAATACGCCAATTAATATACGCCCCAAAGTTAGAATGAGATCTAATGGTAGGGCGCATTTTTAATGAAAAAGTTATCATGAAGACGTTTTTTTATCTTTATATAGATTCATATAAATAATAGAAATAATGATTAAAATCGCGCCGGTTATGAATTTAGACGTTAATGGTAAAGGGAAAAACGGGAAAGAAAATATAAACACAAATATAGGATTGAGGGTTCTTATAATATTCGCTTCACGAAACGAAATGTATTTCAAACCTTCATAAAATAATAAAAGTCCTATTACGCCACTACACAAAGCAGAAAGTAAAATAGAGAACAAGCCTATGCTTATATGTATGGTATGTAAATGATTAGTCACAATTAATATGATACCTAGCAACAAAGTAGAAGTCGCTTGATTGTATAGTAAGATGGTTTTAGAATCAATGTCTTTGACGGTCTTTTTAGCTAACATATTCGTTAGCGCAAAAAAGAATGTATAAGATAGGGTGACAATCACACCTAATATACTGTTAAAATCACCTGAAAAATGAGTAATCAAGAATGAACCTATAACAGCAAAAATTATAGGAAGGGTATCGTTTTTGCACAACGTTTCATTTAGAAAGAGCACTGAAAGAAACAACGCAAATATAATATAAAATCTTCCTAATAATCCAACACTAACTGGATCTAACAAACTTAAACTTACATATTGGAGTAAAATACCTATTGTATTAGTAATACCTAAGAGCCATATAAATTTGTTATGATAGATTTTTATTTTACTTTTATCGAGTAATACAGTTATTAATAATATTAAAGTTGAAAACAAAGCATTAAAAAAACTTGCTTGAATAGGTGATAAATCAGTGAGTGAAAGTTTGTTTAATATTGGGGTTAAAGACATGATTGCTACGGAAATAATATTAAATAAATACCCTTTTTTAACCTTATTCATGGTATGCCCCTAAATATTTAAAAATTTCTTCATATAACCCATCTTGAAATGATAATAAATTTTTGTCTAATGGTTCTTTCGTAAGTATTCTTTCAGTAGTTTCTGAATATTTCGGTATATCTTTAAAATAGCTTACTTCAGCTTTTGTAATTGTAGTGGTATGGCCATTTGGTAGTATATAGTAACCTAAATAGTCTATATCACTTTCATTGATGACAGCGCCAGACTCTTCATAAGCCTCTCTGATAGCTGTCTCATTCATCGTTTCATTATGGTTTACCTTACCTCCTGTTAATTCCCATGCTCTTTTTTTATTTTTAACAAAAACAAGATGTCCTTGATAGGTTAAAACAATTAAAACAGAATCATATTTTGTAACTGTCTCATTAAATTGAAGTTTGATATGATTTATAATCATTTTTATCTACCTCCTTTATGAGGTAGATATAACTGTAGAATCCCAAATTTTTATTAAAAACATTTAATATTTGATCAATTGATGAAATCAGTTTAAAACTGATTGAGTCGTTCTTAAAAGTCTTTCGTGAGACTACTTTAAAACCATATTTATTAGCTATCTTTTCTAAATCATTTACGCTATATTCCGTTTGATAACCAAATTTCCAAACTTTTAATAAAATTTTTATTTTCTTATCTAAAATACCAAACGAATATTTATTTGGTGTCATTAATATAAGGTGTCCATTAGTTTTCAATACTCTATACATTTCCTTCATGACTTTATCAGGGTTTAGAAAATGTTCTATAACACCTAATGAAATAACTGTATCAAATGTATTTTGAGGGTAAGGTAAATTTTGAACATCTCCAATAACATACTTAAATTTGATTCCAGTTTTAATCATATACTCAGTTGCAATACTTTTTGCATTTTCAGAAATATCAATACCATGTCCTTCAATTTTATAATTCTCAATAAGTTTGAATAGGATGGCCCCATCCCCGCATCCAGCTTCTAATACTTTATCTCCTGGACTAAAATAATATTCATTATAAATAAATGTTTTTAATTTATCTTTTGCTCTTTCAATTCTTGATGGTGGGAAATTATATGATACTTTATTCATAGATGCACCTTCTTAGTTGTTTTATATATTTATTTTATATAATATCATAATTATTATCGTGATAAGTTATGATATTTGATTCTATACCTGAATATATCTTATAAATAAACATTTGTGGCTTGGACTATTCTACGATAGACTATGAAATATATTTGTTGAGTGGCATATAGAATCAGTCGCATAAACGAACATAAGTGAGCAATTACTTCATTAAGTAGTTTTAATTATTAAAATCAAAGAACTACTTTATATTTTCCCTAGGAAAGGGTTTCAACAAAATGAGCTGTGATTCAATTAAGAACTTTACTCAAAATATGGACATAAAAACTCTGCCCTCAAAGTCAGAACTTTGAAGGCAGTCTAAGTCTTGATAATAAAATTTTAGTTTTTTTGAATATTGCCGTATTCTTCTCTTAAGTCATACACTTTATCAGGTGTAACGTCTTGACCAAGTGGATCGACAACTTTCATAGTTGAGAACGTATGAAGGACTTGGCCTCTAATCATTCCTAAATATTCTTGTCTTAATTGATGTTGTTCTTGTTTTTCTTCAACACTCAAACTTTCCACTTTTTCTTTATTTGCTAATTGATTAATTCTTTCTAATAATTCTCTCATTAATTTTTCCTCCTAAATGGTATGAGCTGGAAAATGGGGTGTGATATATGTTCCAACTTCTTCTATAAGTGCTTCGATATCACGATCATCATTTGTAAATCTTAAGATAATATGATTTGTATTAATGGATTCATAAGCTTTTAATATTTGTAGTAAATTTTTACGTCCAGTACGGAAACCACCTTTAATCGGTTTTACGGTTTCATTTGGATTTTGGGATAAATCAATCATTAGAATATTCATAAACGGTTTGAATCGGTCGGTACCACTATGCCAAGCTTCAACTAATTTCTTTTGATCTTGAAAAGGTTGTGCGTAAAATAGCCAACCATCCATATGCTGTTGTAACCAGGACATGGATTGTCTTGAGTAGCCTGTACCAAACATCGGAATCGTATGATGTTTAGGCAATACTTGTAACCCAGAATCCTCATATAATTCAAAAATTGAATTTGAAATGTTGGGAGAATGTGATTGCCAAAGTGCTCTTAATGATTGAATGGTTGTTTGATAACGTTCTGTTAATGCACTTTCATCTACTTTAAATGCAGGGAATTCGAAAGAACGATCACCGGTAGCCATACCGAGTAATAAACGTTGATTGGAAATAAGATCAAGTGAGGCTGCTGATTTAGCTAAATGGATAGGATGACGTAGTGTTGCCACAATACTGCTGGTCCCAAGTGCAATTTTTGAGGTAAACGCACTTAAATACGTTAGGAAAACAAATGGGTCGTAATTTTCAGTTACAGATCCTAAATGAGGACTATATAGTGGATTATCTCTTACGAATAAACTTGTAAATCCTAATCGTTCAGCTTGTTGTGCAAACTTCACTTGTTCGTTAAAATCAATATGCTCTTTATTTTTACTATCAAATGGTATGGATAGACCTAATGTTAATTTATGATTTTTAAAGGTACGTTTAAAACCCTCATGATTTTCTATCTTGGACATATCATCCCTCCTAACTAAACTTTATATAAACAACACTTATTATCTAAACAACAAGTGTTGTTTATAATATAACCTAAATAATCATTTTATGCAAGTCGCATGCTTTTCTATAAAACAACACTTACAATCATTAAGACTGTAAGTGTTGTTTATAGAATTATAGATTTGTAATATGGTGAAGTAAAAATGGTAAGTTTTGATCAATAAATTGCTCAGCACTTAGTTCGCTTGTATCTAACCAATGTCTTGCCAGTCCACATAAACCAGCGGCTAAAAAGCTTGCGCTATTTTCAATAATACTAGAATCGTGCTCGGGATATTTATGTTGTAACATAAGGGTAAACATAGCTTCCAACTCGTTGTTAATGCATTTATGAGCATGGTTACAAAATGTCTCACGATTGAGTTTGCAAGCATTTTGTACATTTTCCAAATAATATGCTATCGAGACAAATAATTTAGAGATAATCTGACCATTGAGCGTTTCTGAAATAGACAACGTTTCTTTAATATCTTTAAGAACAGTCATTGATAATGAATAATCTAATATTTCATATTTATCATTAAAGTGTGCGTAAAATGTAGCCCGATTAACAGTAGCACGGTCAGTAATATTTTTTACTGTAATTTGGGTCATTTCTTTTTCTTGTGACACATTTAGAAATGCTTCTACGAGTAATTGTTTTGTACGTATGACTCTTGGATCCATTTTATTGCTTGGCACAAAGACATCCCTTTCATTTTAAAATGTGATTACTTTAAATTATTAAACGAACAAAGAAGGTTGTCAAAGAGTATGATTACTCTTTCTATTTTAAACTATTATAATAGAAGCAACTCGTTTTTTCTTTTTAAATTACATACATATTGTTGGTCAAAATTCTTAAAATATCCATAAAACCAGAAAAATTTAAGAAAATGATAAAATAAATATTCTGAAAATTTAGAAAATGTGTTATAGTATTTTTTATCATTACTTAATACAATAACAAAATATTATAGGAGGTATAAGAATGACAACAGAACTTAGAAAAATAAGCGTTGGAGATTTTATTTTTAGAGTACTTTCCGGAGTGGCTATTGGGATTGTGGTAGGTTTAGTACCGAATGCCATTTTAGGTGAAATCTTTAAAGCTCTTATGCATCACCATCCTATTTTTGCAACATTACTACATGTTGTTCAAGCATTACAATTTACTGTACCAGCATTAGTAGGTGCGTTAATTGCGATTAAATTTAATATGACTCCTCTTGCGATTGCAGTCGTATCAAGTGCAGCTTATGTAGGAAGTGGTGCTGCTCAATTTAAGAATGGGGCTTGGATTATTGCAGGTATTGGTGATCTAATCAATACGATGATTACTGCAGCAATTGCAGTTTTATTTATTCTACTTATTGAAAAACGTGTAGGAAGTATGGCATTGATTGTTTATCCAACAATTGTTGGAGGTCTCTCAGCTACAATTGGTGTGCTCATCCTACCATATGTACATACTATAAATATTGCGATTGGTAATATGATTAATAGTTTCACTGAATTACAACCTGTATTGATGTGTATGTTAATCTCAATGGTATTTAGTTTTATTATTATTTCCCCATTATCAACAGTAGCTATTGCTATTGCCATTGGTATTACAGGTTTGGCAGCCGGTTCAGCTTCAATTGGTATTTCAGCTACTGAAGCGGTTTTACTTATTGGCACAAGTCAAGTAAATCGTGTTGCAGTACCAATTTCTATTTTCTTTGGTGGCGTGAAAATGATGATGCCAAATATGGTGAAATATCCAATTATTATGCTACCTATTTTGATTACCGCAGCGGTTTCTGGTGTAGTTGGTAGTCTTATCGGTATTGCTGGAACAAAAGAGTCTGCTGGGTTTGGATTTATTGGTATGATTGGGCCGATTAGTGCATTTAAATTTTTACACGTCGATTCAGCTGTTATGAGTATCATACTAATTATTATTGGATTTTTTGTTGTACCTTTAGTAACAGCATTTATACTAGATGTTATTTTACGCAGAGTCTTAAAATTATTTACAAATGATATTTACAAATTTATGGGATAAACGCATTAGCCTGGGACATGATGAATTGTCTCAGGCATTTTTAAATTTAAACGATAAACGCCAATAATGTTACAATAAAATAGAAAAAAGATTAAAAGGATGAAGGGTTAATGGCGAAAAAAATTGAAGCTTTAGCATTAAAAACAGCAGAATTAACACGACGTACACATGAACTAGGCATTCCAGTGATGATATTATTTGAAGGTGTACCTGCATCTGGGAAGACGCGCTTATCTAATGAGTTATTATTAAATTTAGATGCGAAGTATACACAATTTATTGCGACACAGTCACCTAAACAGGATGATTTAAGATATCAATTTTTACAAAAATATTGGAATACCTTACCTAAAAAAGGTGATATAAATATTTATTTTAGAAGCTGGTATTCTCATTATCTAGATTATAGAGAAAATAAAATTAAACACGACAAATATAAAAACTATGATGTACTCAAACAACAAATTTCTTCTTTTGAAAATATGCTTAAACGAGATCACTATGAAATCATTAAGTTTTTCATAGAAATTAATGAAGAAAAACGTCAAGAACATATTCAACAAACCAAAGATAATCCATTGACGCGTTGGAAAGTTCAAGAATATAGTAATGTACTTTCAACAGATATTTATCTTAAAGACATGCGTCAATTTATAAAAAATGATAAAGCATGGGAAATCATTGATTATACCGAAAGAGAAAAAGCGATTGAAACAATGTATGAACATATTATCAAACGTCTTGAAACAGCGATTGAGAAGCATGAGCAAAAAGAAGAACAGCGAGACGGTAAATTTCATTCTAATTTTAAAACATACCTTTTTGATAGAAAGGTGGATAAAGTAAAAAAAGATGAATATAAACAGCTCATTGAGGAATTGCAAAATCGTATGAGAGAAATTCAATTCGCTTTATATGATAGAAAGATTCCACTTATTTTAGTATTTGAAGGTATGGATGCAGCTGGTAAAGGCGGAAATATTAAACGAATTAGAGAAAAATTAGATCCAACGGGTTATCGAGTGAATGGCATTAGTGCCCCTACAGATGTTGAATTAAAACATCATTATTTATGGAGATTTGCGAAAGAAATGCCAAGAACTGGGCACATCGAATTATTCGATAGAAGTTGGTATGGTCGTGTATTGGTAGAGCGTGTCGAAGGTTTTGCTACTGTCGATGAATGGCAACGTGCATATGATGAAATAAACGCATTTGAGAAAATGTGGACAGATGAAGGAGCGATTATTTTAAAGTTCTTCCTTACATTAGATAAAGAAGAACAATTAAAACGTTTTAAAGATCGTCAAGAAAATGTTAATAAACAATGGAAAATTACAGATGAAGACTGGAGAAATAGAGAAAAATGGGATTTATACGTGGAATCAAGTCACGATATGGTTGAGAAAACAAATACATCCTATGCGCCATGGCTTGTTGTCCCTGCTGATCATAAAAAAACCTCTCGTATTGAGATACTAAAATATATTATTCGTAATTGTGAAAAGGTACTTTGGGGAGTAAAGGATTATTAAAAATAAATAAGGAAACTTAATACGTACAAGCTCTTGTTTTTTTATCAAAAGTAAAGAATTTAAATAGCCAATTACACTTTAAAAATATTACAGTAATGTAACAAAACATTAATTTGTAATATTACTAATGATGTTAAAGTATTGTAATTTTTGTAAGAAAGTATTGTAAAACGTTAATTTATAATAAAAATAAACTCCATATTGATAGATTTTATATATTACAGGAAGTATTTAATATATTTCAATATTACAAAATGATGGATTAATTGTAATTTTTTGTAAAAAAAGCGTAATACTATTCTACGAATTTTGTGTTATAGTAGCTATTGTCAAAAGTTAAACAACAAATCAAAACAGAAATTAATCTTAAATAAAGAACGAAACATAACGAAAATATATATTTCAATTTTGGAGGAATTATTTATTATGAAAAAGACAGTAATCGCTTCGTCATTAGCAGTAACTTTAGGTTTAACAGGATATGCTTTAACAAACGATCACAGTGCACATGCATCAGAACAAACAACTAACTATTCTCATTTAGCTGACTTAGCTCAAAATAACCCATCTGAATTAAATGCTCACCCAGTACAAGCTGGTGCATATAACATTTCATTCGTAAAAGACGGTTTCAAATATAACTTTACTTCAAATGGTAACACTTGGTCTTGGAACTATACTTACACTGGTGGTGCTGACACAGCTCAATCAACTACTGACTACACTGAGTCTTATAATCAAGCTTCAACTCAATCAGTAAGTTCAAATAATCAAGCTAGCACTTCAAATGTAAAAGCTGTTTCAGCTCCAGTACAAAGAACGTCTAGCTACAATAACTACAGTGCTCGTACAACTTCATACTCAGCACCAAAAACAACTTCATACTCAACTGCTTCAACTGGTGGATCAGTTAAAGCTCAATTCTTAGCTAACGGTGGTACTGAAGCTGCTTGGAATGCTATCGTAATGCCTGAATCAGGTGGTAATCCAAATGCTGTTAACCCAATTGGTTACAGAGGTTTAGGTCAAACTAAAGAAGCATGGGGTACTGGTTCAGTAGCTACACAAACTCAAGGTATGGCTAACTATGCTAAATCACGTTATGGTTCATGGGACGCAGCAATTGCTTTCCGCCAAGGTCACGGTTGGTGGTAAGATTTAAGTAGATAACTGGATAGGACATCGAGTTATCAAAAAAGGAGGACGACAATGTCGTTCTCCTTTTTTATTTTTTAATATAATATTTTTAATTTCTTGCTTAATACATATAAAGATAGATAAAATGGATTATTCATGTTCTGCATTTTTAATTTATGCAGGAGTAAACAGAGATTTGAAAGATAAAGTTCATTTGCATAATGTGATTTTTGCTGAAAATTTTAGAGGGAATATTGACGATATCTTTGAAGGAAGATTGCCGAAAGACCCTTCTATATATCTTTATTTCCCCTCCGTTGAAGATGAGGAATTGGCTCCTGAAGGAAAAACAAGTATGTACATTTTAATGCCAGTACCTGAGCTTAAAACAGGTCAAATCGATTGGAACAATCCAGCCATAATTGAACAGGTTAAAAATGAAATTTACAAAAAAACAGAAACAATTGAATCACTTAAAGGATTACGTAACGATATCGTATCCGAAACTATTTTTACACCCTTAGATTTTGAAACACATTATAATGCTAAATTCGGTACAGCCTTTGGATTAATGCCTACTTTAGCACAAAGTAATTATTACCGTCCGCCTAACGTGTCCCGTGATTATAAAGATTTATATTTTGCAGGCGCAAGTACACATCCAGGCGCAGGCGTACCCATTGTATTAACAAGTGCTAAAATAACAGCAGAGGCTATGTTAGAAGATATAAAAAATATGAAATAGAATAAATAAATCTGAAAATTGACAATTATCAGTGTAATGTTAAAATAAGACTTAATACGTAAGAACTTATCGAGAGAAGTGAAGGGATTTGGCCCAATGAAACTTCAGCAACAGGCTTCATAAATATAAAGTACTGTGCTAACTCCAAGAGGATAATAAATAACCTCAAAGATAAGTGACATATATCTCATGAAGCTATATGCCACACAAAAGTGGTATATAGCTTTTTATTTAAGGAGGAATAACATGGTTATTTCAAAAAGATTAGCAGCCATTCCTGATAGCTATTTTGGAAAAACGATGGGACGTAAAGTAGAACATGGCCCTTTACCACTTATTAATATGGCAGTAGGCATTCCCGATGGTGAAACACCAGAAGGTATTATTGAGCATTTTTCTGAAGCGATTCGGATTCCTGAAAATCAAAAATATGGTGCCTTTCATGGTAAAGAATCATTTAAAGAGGCCATTGTTAATTTTTACCAACGTCAGTACAATGTGACATTAGATAAAGAAGATGAAGTATGTATTTTATATGGTACAAAAAATGGACTAGTAGCTTTACCTACATGTGTTGTTAATCCTGGAGAAAATGTGCTACTTCCGGATCCTGGATATACAGATTATTTAGCAGGAGTGATGCTCGCAGATGCCAATCCGGTTCCATTAAATTTAGATCCTCCAGATTATTTGCCAAATTGGGATAATGTAGATAAGAGAGTACTAGATAACACAACGCTTGTTTATTTAACATATCCCAATAATCCAACAGGATCAACGGCTACAAAAGAAGTATTTGATGAAGCAATTGAACGATTCAAAGGTACAAATACAAAAATTGTGCACGACTTTGCTTATAGTGCTTTTGGCTTTGATGCTAAAAATCCAAGCATACTTGCTTCAGAACACGGTAAAGATGTCGCTATTGAAATTTTCTCACTTTCAAAAGGATATAATATGTCAGGTTTCCGAGTGGGTTTTGCAGTAGGAAATAAAGACATGATTCAAGCATTAAAGAAATATCAAACGCATACAAATGCTGGAATGTTTGGTGCGTTACAAGATGCAGCGACGTATGCACTTAATCATTATGATGAATTTTTAGAAGAACAGAATGAAACATTTAAACGGCGTCGAGATAAGTTTGAAGCAAAATTAAGTGAAGCCCATCTACCATTTGTGCATTCTAAAGGCGGTATCTATTCATGGTTACGTACACCTCCAGGTTATGATAGTGAAACCTTTGAACAATATTTATTAAAAGAGAAATCTATTTTAGTTGCTCCAGGTATACCATTTGGTGAAAATGGAAAACATTACGTGCGTATCTCACTTGCATTAGATGATAAATGGTTAGAAGAAGCAGCTAGTAGGTTAATTGACCTAGCTGATATGTATAAAGCAAAGCATAGTTAAAAAATTATGAAGGAAGAGGATCAATATATGACCAAAATTAAAATTATGAGTGTAAGAGATGAAGATATACCATATATTAACGAGTGGGCGAAACAAAACAATGTTGATGTTGATTTAACCAAAGAAATGTTAACAGAGACAACAGTTGATACTGTAAAAGGATTTGATGGTCTATCGTTATCTCAACAACATCCAATTTCAGAAGAGATTTTTGCGAAATTGAAACAATATGGAATTAAGCAAATTGCACAACGTAGTGCAGGATTTGATACGTATGACTTAGATTTAGCTACTAAGTACGACATCATTATCTCAAATGTACCCTCGTATTCTCCAAGTTCAATTGCTGAATTTGCTGTTACACAAGCCATCAATATTGTAAGGTATCAAAAACGTATTCAACATAAAGTGCATAATTATGACTTTCGTTGGGAACCTTCTATATTATCACAATCTATCCGAGACTTAACTGTGGCAGTAATTGGTACTGGACGCATAGGTTCGATTGTGGCAGAAATTTTTGGAAAAGGTTATAACAGCAAGGTTGTTGCTTATGATCCATTTCCAAATAACGCTTTAGCAAAATTCGTTGATTATAAAGATACATTAGAAGAAGCAATTAAAGAAGCTGATATTGTTACCGTGCATATTCCAGCTACGAAATATAATCATCATTTGTTTAATGACGTTGTTTTTTCAAATTTTAAAAAAGGTGCCGTATTTGTGAATGCGGCAAGGGGATCAATTGTAGATACACAAGCTTTACTTTCTGTTATAGATAGTGGTCGAATTAAAGGGGCTGCATTAGATACATATGAATATGAAAGAGGATTATTCCCAGGTGATTATCGTGGAAAAGAGATAGATGATGTACTGTTAAAGCAACTTATCAAAAGAGAAGATATTATTTTAACACCACATATTGCTTTCTATACAGAAGCAGCTGTCAAAAATCTCATAGTAGATGCACTTGATGCAACTATGGATGTTTTAACTAGTGGTACGACTAAACTAAGGGTAAATTAAAATAAAAAAAGTTGGAGTATTACCTCCAACTTTTTTATTATTCTTTAACATCATAGCCTTGATCTTCAATAGCGTCATGTAAGTCTTTTGTTGAAACAAGTTCATCATTATAATCTACACGAACTTCGTTTTTATCAAGGTCTACTTCAGCAGTTCTGACACCATTAATTTTAGCTAATGCTGATTCGATTGTATTTTTACAATGTTCACAACTCATACCATCTACTTTAATGACTTTATTAATCATTGATTGTCACCTCCGAATATTTCATAATTACTATACCCATATTTTACGCTTTTTAAATTTTTATGAAAGTATAAAGTTTAAAATTCATTTATAATTTCATTCGTTTTAGACGTAATGCATTAGTTACAACGCTTACAGAACTTAATGCCATCGCTGCACCAGCAATCCATGGAGCGAGTAAGCCCATAGCAGCAATAGGAATACCAGCAGCATTATAACCGAACGCCCAAAAAAGATTCTGTTTAATATTTCGAATCGTTTTATGACTTGCGTGAATAGCTTTAGGTACTAAGGCAATGTCTCCACCTAAGATAGTAATATCAGCTGCTTCAATTGCGACTTCAGTACCTGTTCCCATGGCAATACCAATATCTGCTTGAACTAAAGCAGGTGCATCATTAATACCATCGCCAACCATCGCAACGTTTTCACCTTTATCTTGAAAATGAGCAACATGTTTAGCTTTATCTTCCGGAAGAACGTTGGCGATAACATGATCAATACCAACTTCATTTGCAATAGCTTGAGCTGTAGAGTGGTTATCACCTGTAATCATTACCGTACGTAAATCCATGTCTTTTAGTTCTTGAACTGCAACTTTGGCTTCAGATTTAACAGTGTCTGCTACAGCGATATAACCACGTAATATCTGATCATATGCAATCAACATGACAGTTTGTCCTTTTTGTTCAATTTGGGTAATTTCATCTAATAAAGATGCTGTATCAATATGATGATTTGACATTAATGATCGGTTGCCTATGAATAATGTCTTATTATTGATTGTAGCTTTAATACCATGACCTGGTAATGTTTCATAGTGCTCTATATTTGTTAAAGTAAGCTGTTTTGTTTTAGCGTACTTAACAATCGCGGTTGCCAAGGGATGTTCAGAATTATTTTCAGCAGAAGCTACATATTGTAATAAAGTATCATCACCTTTAAAGTAAGTCACTTCTGGTGTACCATGTGTCAATGTACCCGTTTTATCAAATACAACTGTATCAATTTGATGAGTACGTTCTACATATTCGCCACCTTTAAACAAGATACCTTCTTCTGCTGCACGTCCTGTACCAACCATTATAGAAGTTGGCGTTGCAAGTCCTAATGCGCATGGACAAGCAATGACTAATACAGAGATCATGGCAACGAGTGCATCTTCAAATTGACCAGGATGAACGAAGATAATCCATATGATAAAAGTGAGTACGGCAATACCAATAACAATAGGTACGAAATAGCCAGAAATTATATCTGCTAAACGTTGAATAGGTGCCTTTGAACTTTGCGCTTCTTCAACTACTTTAATAATATTAGATAAAGCAGTATCTTGACCTACTTTTGTTGCTTGAACGGTAATGACACCATTTTTATTTAGTGTTGCACCAATCACTTCATTATCAACGGTTTTATCTATAGGCATGGATTCTCCAGTTAGCATAGATTCATCTACTGTTGTTGTCCCTTTAATGACTTTCGCATCTACTGGGATTTTTTCTCCTGGTTTAACAAGTAATGTGTCTCCAACTTGAACAGTTTGAAGCGGAACCATTGTTTCTGTTCCATCATCTTTAATAAGACGTGCTTCTTTGGCTTGTAAATTTAATAATTGATTTAAAGCATGTGTTGTTTGTGATTTTGCACGTGCTTCTAAATACTTGCCAAATAAAATTAAAGTGATTAAAACAGCACTGGTTTCAAAATAAAGGTGGGGCTGTGTGTTTGAATCTAATAACCATTTACTCATTTCGTAAATACTATAGAAATAAGCTGCACTAGTACCAAGTGCTACAAGAACATCCATATTGGCACCACCATTACGTAAATTCTTGTATGCGCCAACATAAAATTGCCATCCTATAATAAATTGAATGGGAGTGGCTAAGATAAATTGAAACCAAGGGTTCATAAATATTTCAGGTAACGGTATATTAAATAAATGAACAAGCATAGTTAAAAGTAATGGAAAAGCTAATATTGCTGAAATAATGAGTTTATTACGTTTTCTTTTTAATTCTTGAACTTTACGAGAAGCTTGTTCTTTTTTTGATTGTTTAGGTTTAGCATCATAGCCGAGATGTTGTATTCGTCCAATGAGCGTATCAACATCAGTTTGACCTGGATAATAATCGATCGTTGCTTGTTCTGTGGTTAGATTGACTGTTGCTTGCTTAACGCCTGTTGTTTTATTTAATACTTTTTCAATACGATTAGAACAAGCGGCACACGTCATACCTATAACGTCTAGTTCACTTTTATCTGTTTCAACGTCATATCCTAATTTTTGGATCGTTTCAATAAAATCGCTTACTTCATATTGATCATTAGGATAATCAATGGTTGCTTTTTCAGTTGCCAGATTCACTTGAGCATGAACGCCATCTATTTTATTCAATCGTTTTTCAATACGATTAGAACAAGCGGCACATGTCATACCAATGATATTCAAGGTAATTTGATGATTTTGAGTCATATTTTCGTCCTCCTACCATCTTCAATATACCCCCTTAGGGTATATTAGTCAATGACCTTGCTTAATAAAAAAAGAACAACGTTACTCTAAATAAAATGAGTATATTGTTCTTTTATTCATGATAGCTATGAATATTAAAAGAAATCAGATGATTTAAAATGACTTAAATCTAAATCTTTAAAATTATTGAAATTTGGGTGAGTGATAGATTGTATAAGTTCACCACTTTTAGCTTCATTATAGTATTGGTTAGCTTCATTCATTAAATCATGATCTTGAACTGTTTTTACAAGCCCTAAAATGATAAGAATAGTAATGATACCCTTTAGAATGCCTTTCATATTGTAACACTCCTTTTTTATCTCTATATGAGTCATTTTTAGATTAATTATATTATAAAGATTCTATGTTAAAATTTCATGCATCTGTAGTATGGACTTTATATCATTCAAAAGTAGTAAGTGTAATCATTTTGTTTTAAAAATTAAAGAAATGGGAACGGTTAAGTAAATAAAGAAGGAGTGAAGATGTATGGACTTATTAGATTTTCATAAAAAAATTAAAGGTTATACACAAGAAAAACAACCAGGTTCTGAAAAAGACATGGATCCTAGACCTATTGCTGAAATGGAAGAATACAAAGCAGGCGGTAAACTAAAAGGAAAAGTCGCATTAATTACTGGTGGTGACTCCGGTATTGGTCGTTCAGTAGCGATTTTATATGCCAAAGAAGGCGCTGATGTAGCTATTGGTTATTATAATGAACATGAAGATGCTGAAGATACTGTCAATCGTTTAAAAGAAATCGGCGTTAAAGCAAAAGCATATTCTCATGATTTAAAAGATGCTGATCAATCAAAAGAACTTATTGAAAATGTTGTTAACGATTTTGGTGGTCTCAATATATTAGTAAATAATGGCGGCGTGCAATTTCCTAATGAAGACTTTTTAGATATTAAACCAGAACATTTCAATGAAACATTTAAAACAAATATTTTTGGGATGTTTTTCTTAACACAAGCTGCAGTACCTCATTTAAGTAAAGGTGATGCAATTGTTAATACAACAAGTGTAACGGCTTATCGTGGTTCTGGTCATCTTATTGATTACTCAGCAACGAAAGGTGCTATTGTGTCGTTCACACGTTCTATTGCAACATCATTGATGGAAAAAGGAATTCGTGTTAATGGTGTAGCGCCAGGTCCAATTTATACTCCATTAATTCCATCAACATTTGATGAAGATAAGGTAGAAAATCAAGGTGGAGATACACCAATGGGTCGACGTGGTCAACCTGCTGAACTTGCGCCAGCTTATGTATTCTTAGCAAGTTATGCAGATAGTTCTTATATTACAGGTCAAATTATCCATGTTAATGGTGGCGACTATATTACGTCTTAGTATGTAGTACTTACGAAGATAATAAAGTATTCTGTCTACGTATAACCGTAGGGAGAATACTTTTTATATTTATAGAAAGAAAAGAGGAAAAGACAATGACTGAAAAAGAAAAAATGTTAGCACACGAATGGTATGATGCAAATTTTGATGAGGAATTAAGAATGGACAGACAGCGTGCTAAAGACTTATGCTTTGAATATAATCATACGCGACCTAGTGATAGAGAAAAACGACAAGCGATTTTAAAAGAATTACTTGGCTATGAAGCGAAACAACTTTCAATCAGCAGTCCATTTGACACAGATTATGGTTGGAATATAAAAGTTGGAGAAAACGTGTTTATCAATAGCAATAGTTATTTAATGGATGGTGGTGGCATTACGATTGGCGATAACGTCTTTATAGGACCATCATGTGGACTATATACAGCACATCATCCACTTAATTATCAAGATCGTAATAAAGGATGGGAATTGGCAAAACCTATTCATATAGGAAGTAATATTTGGTTTGGTGCGAGTGTGACAGTTACGCCAGGCGTTTCAATTGGTGATGGCTCAGTTATTGCAGCAGGTAGTGTTGTAACAAACGATATTCCACCGAATAGTTTAGCTGCTGGAGTGCCAGCAAAAGTGATAAGAACGATTGACCAAAATGAAACAATAAATATGCCTAATCACTTTGAATAATATAGTAACCAACCTTTAAGTAGGAACACGTATACTTAAAGGTTGATTTTTTATATAAAATAACAATGTGTATTGAAATTAAATATTTATTATATAATATAATTAAATGATATAATTGTAGAGTGCTGAATATGTGTATTACTATATGTGCATCATTGAAATCGTTCAATTCATTTTAATGAAACAACTTAAGAGAAATAAAAGCAACTTAGAAAGGATAATGAATATGACACTTAAGACATGTCTTACAAATCAATTAAGACGTAAATCGAATTTTTTATTTACGCCAATACGAAGAAAAAATAAATCTGCTTATACAAGTAAAGTAATGACTTACGCTAAATATTATAAAAAGAATAATGTTAAGGAATATCAGATATTATATCAAGTGAGAGATGGAAAAAGTATCACAGATAGTCCATATGCAATATTTAAAAGTTTAATTCAGCAACCTCGTTATCGTAAATATAAACACATATGGGTAGTAGATCATAACGAAACATTGCTATTTTATAAAGCAAGATTTAAGCACTATAAAAATGTAGAGTTTGTTATTAAAGAATCAAGAGAATATTTGAAAGCATTAACGGAGAGTAAGTATTTAATTAATAATTCTACTTTTCCATCCTATTTCATTAAAAAGCCAAAGCAAATCTATATCAATACATGGCATGGGACACCTTTAAAATATATGGGATTAGACATTGAAAATAGTCTATATGGTTCTCAAAATATTATTAAAAACTTTTTAAGCAGCGATTACTTAATTAGTCCTAATCACCATACGACGACGATTTTTAAACGAGCCTTTAGACTTGAAAATATTTATGGTGGAGAATTTTTGGAAATTGGATATCCTAGAATCGATTTAACTTTAAATTCAAATCGAAAAGACATGATTAGCGAGTTGAATCATTATCTTCATATTAGTAAAGAACAAAGTATTTTATTGTATTGTCCAACTTGGAGAGGCGAGGATGTCAATGCACCAGAGGCAAGTTTAAATCATATCGTTGAAGAAGTTGAAAAACTTAAACATCATCTAGATTATCAAGTATTAGTCAAAGTACATCCTTATTTATATAAAGACGCGCTTAAAATAAAACGTTTAAAACCTTATTTAATTCCTGATTATTTTGATACCAATGAAATATTAGCGATCGTTGATTTAATGATTACAGATTATTCAAGTATCTTCTTTGACTATTTAGTAACCAATAAACCGATTGTCTTCTATACTCCAGATTTGGATGAATATCAATCATCACGAGGTATGTATATTGCTAATCGTGACCTACCTGGTCCTGTCGCTCATCATATTGAAGATGTGATTACAGCGATTAAGCAAAAAGTATATGATGAAGATTCAGTGAAGAAAAAATATCAATATTTTAAAAATCAATATACCTATCTAGATGATGGAACTGTTACTGAAACACTTATTAACATACTATTTGAGGGTAAACGTAAGCGTCCTAAACGTAAGATCTGTGCTAAGAAAAGAGTGTTAATTTATCCTGGAGGTATGAAAAATAATGGTATTACAACGTCTATCATTAATTTATTAGAAAATGTCGATTATGAAACATATGACATTACATTGTTTACTAATAAAAGTAAAAATCTTGAAGTTTTAAATAACTTAAATAGTATTAATAAGAACGTTAGAATTATTTTGAGAGTACCTCCATTAGCAGCATCATTGAAAGAAACGTATAGGATCGATTTCGTAAGACAGAGAGGATTAAAAAGTACGTTAGAGCATTTGATATATCCGAAGAAAGTATACGAAAGAGAAATGCGAAAAGTATTAGGTCATAGCCAATTCGACTATGCGATTGATTTTAGTGGGTATTCTATGTTTTGGGCTAATTTAATTTTAGCAACAAAAGTAAAACGTAAATTGATTTATTTACATAGTGATATTAAAGCAGATATGAAAAGAAAAGTTAACGGTGTTAAAATACATTATCAAAATTTAAAAGGTGTACTCTCGCTGTATAGTCAATTTGATCAATTAGTATGTGTATCCGATGCTTCTAAAGATCAAAATAAACAGAAGATGAATGATAAATCATTGAATAAGAAATTTGTCACTTCCAGAAATACGATTAATTTGAATAAAATCAATCAATTAAAATTAGATGACTCTGAAAAATTTGAAAAACAACACCAATCCGTACTCGTACGCATCAATAATGGAGATATAAGTTCAGTACCATTTAAGGAAGACGATTTCAAAATTGTAACTGCAGGACGATTATCACCTGAAAAAGGCTTCGACTTACTTATTGATGCATTTAGTAAAGTACATGTCAGTCATCCGCATACAAAGTTATATATTATGGGGGAAGGTCCTATCCGTGTTCAATTAGAACAACAAATAAAAAGGTTGAAATTAGAAAAACATGTCTTTTTATTAGGTCAAAGGAAGAATCCATACTATATCATGAAACAAGCAGACGTCTTCTGCTTAACGTCTCATTATGAAGGACAATCAATGGTATTACTTGAAGCATTAACTTTAAAAGTTAATATTATCGCGTCAGATATTATAGCAAACCGCTATGTACTCGGTAATGGTAAATATGGTACTCTTGTGAGTCATGATGTTGATGATATCACCGTCGCATTAGAACAGTGTATTCAAAAACAACCATCTCAATATGAAGTGTTTAACGCACAAGAATATAATCAATTAGCACTTAAAGAATTTTATAAACTACTCAAATAGTAAAAAACGGTTAGCATATTAATAAAAGCTAACCGTTTTTCTATTAAATAGTGATGTTGTTATGTTTATTATAAGTCAAATAAGCTGTAATACCTTCTTCAATACTATATTTAGGTTTGTAACCTAATGATTTAAGTGGGGTAATGTCAGCACAAGAATGTTTAATATCTCCAAGACGTGGAGCTTCAAATTGATAAGGTATATGATAATCAAAGCCATTTTCAAACGATTTAAAAACAGCTTTCAAATTTGTTTGTGTTCCTGTGCCTACATTATAGATAAAACCATCCGTTAGAGTAGTATTAAGAACAATTGATATAGCATTGATTAAATCATCGATATAAACAAAATCACGTGTTTGTTCACCATCTCCATAAAATGTAAAGGTTGAATGATTTAAAAACTTAGTATTCATAATAGAAATGACTCCTGAATAATCAGATGTTGGATTTTGTCTAGGACCGTAAATATTAAAGAACCTTAGACAAGTACAAGGAATTTGATATAAATGATTATAAATCTTAGCATATTGTTCTCCAGCGTACTTTTGAATAGCATATGGAGATAATGGAAATGGTTTAGATTGTTCTACGGATTTAGGTAAATCGGGTAGATGACCATAAATAGCTGCAGAAGAAGCAAATATGACTTTTTTAATATTTGGATTATATGTTCGAATTGCTTCTAATATATTGACAGTAGCATCTATATTAATACGATTGGATAATTCTGGCTTTTCGATAGTTTCTACTACACTCACCATAGCAGCTAAATGAATGACAAAATCAAATTGTTCTTTTTGTATTAACTGTGTTACAAATTCAAAATCGGTGATGTCTTTAATATAAATATGTTCATTGTTCACAAAAGGTATATTCTTTAAAAAACCGGAACTTAAATTGTCAATAACATGTACTTCTGTGTCATGTTTCATAAAATATTCTGCTACATGGGAGCCAATAAAGCCTGCTCCACCAGTGATAAGTGCTTTCATATATATACTTCCTTTTCTAGATGTCGGTTAATTGTGTTGTGATTATTATACTTTATTTTATTTAAATTATAAATTATTTATATAATAGAGTGTATTGATAGGGCTACATTAGTATTTGAATAAAAGGTCAAACAAACAATTTTGTAAGCGGTTGCAAATGAAGGAGTAAGCATAGTAAAATGAAGTTAATGATAGAAAATATCATGATTAAGAAACAAAGGGTTAGAGAATGAATTTAAATACTTAAAAACATATAGGGGGTAATGAAGTATGGTAGTACCTTTCAAAAATGAACCTGGTATTGATTTTTCTGTACAAGAAAATGTTGAAAGATTTCAAAAAACGTTAGAAAAAGTAAAACATAGCTTAGGCCAAACGCTTCCTATTGTCATTGATGGTGAACATATCATTAAGGATGATACATTCGATTCAATTAATCCAGCGAATACATCTGAATTAGTAGCTAAAGTGTCAAAAGCGACAAAAGACGATGTAGATAACGCATTTGAATCTTCAAACAAGGCTTATGACGCATGGCGTAAATGGTCACACAAAGATCGTGCTGAATTAATGCTTCGTGTCGCAGCAATAATTCGTCGTCGTAAAGAAGAAATTTCAGCAGTCATGGTATATGAAGCGGGGAAACCTTGGGATGAAGCAGTTGGAGATGCGGCTGAAGGTATTGATTTTATAGAATATTATGCTCGTTCAATGATGGAACTTGCAGATGGTAAACCGGTCTTAGATCGTGAAGGTGAACATAATCAATATTTCTATAAACCGATTGGTACAGGTGTAACCATTCCACCTTGGAACTTCCCATTTGCAATTATGGCAGGTACAACATTAGCACCAGTGGTTGCAGGTAATACGGTGTTATTGAAACCTGCTGAAGACACAGTGCTTACTGCATATAAACTGATTGAAATTTTAGAAGAAGCAGGCTTACCTAAAGGTGTGGTAAACTTTGTGCCTGGTGATCCTAAAGACATTGGTGACTATTTAGTTGATTCTGTGCATACACATTTTGTGACATTCACAGGGTCTCGTGCAACAGGAACGCGCATTTACGAGCGTAGTGCAGTTGTGCAAGAAGGTCAAACTTTCTTAAAACGTGTGATTGCTGAAATGGGTGGTAAAGATGCGATTGTAGTAGATGAAGGTGTAGATACAGACTTAGCCGCACAATCTATTGTAACGTCAGCGTTCGGATTCTCCGGTCAAAAGTGTTCAGCATGTTCACGTGCCATTGTGCATAGTGCTGTTTATGATGAAGTCTTAGAAAAAGCAATTGAGTTAACAAAAGATTTAACAGTAGGTAATACTGTCAATAATACATTTATGGGTCCTGTTATTAATAAAAAACAATTCGATAAAATTAAAAAATATATTGAAATTGGTAGTAAAGAAGGAAAAATTGAAATTGGTGGAGAAGTGGATGATTCAACAGGTTACTTTATCCATCCAACAATCATTTCAGGATTAACATCTTCTGATCAAGTGATGCAAGAAGAAATCTTTGGCCCTGTAGTTGGCTTCACCAAATTCGATAACTTTAATGAAGCCATTGATATTGCAAATGATACAGATTATGGTCTCACAGGCGCGGTCATTACAAACAATCGTGAACATTGGATTCAAGCTGTAAATGAATTTGATGTAGGTAACTTATATCTAAATCGTGGATGTACTGCAGCTGTTGTAGGTTACCATCCATTTGGTGGTTTCAAAATGTCAGGTACAGACGCAAAAACAGGTAGTCCTGACTATTTATTAAACTTCTTAGAACAAAAAGTCGTATCAGAGATGTTCTAACATAACTAAGTGGTAGGTGCTATGGAAAGTCGAATTCGTTCGATTTTCCATAGCTTTTTTTATAGTCCCAAAAAGAAAATAAATACGCTAAACAATGTATGAATCATATCTAAAATTTATGAAAAATGAATAAATAAATGATTGTAAAAGCAACTGAAAAATGTTATCATTTAAGTGTTGAGAATGATTATTAATTACAAATAGAAAGTGTGACTGGAATGATAAATGTAAACACTGCATCAAAAGATAAAAAGTATGTAGTTAAACAAATTGATATTCAAAATAAAAATATGCTATATCGTTTAGGCGCCTTTGGCTTAAATGTAGGTAGTAAAATCAGTATTAAACAAAAGTGCTTGTTAAATGGACCAAGCGTTGTTGAAATTAATGGCCAATATGTAAGCATTCGTCAACGTGATGCACGTTTAATTATGTTAGAGGAGTAAGCCTATGCACGAAAGCTTCTGTATATTAGGTAATCCAAATGTAGGAAAGACATCATTGTTTAATGCACTAACCGGTTCGTATGAATACATTGGAAACTGGAGTGGCGTTACAGTTGAAAAGAAAGTTGGACAATTAAAGAAAGATATTGGCAATTTAATCGATTTACCGGGTATTTATGATTTATCACCTATTTCTAAAGATGAAACAGTCGTCACAGACTATCTGATGACAAATACATTTACAGGTATGATTAACATTATTGATGCCAGTCAATTAAAGAGAAACCTTCAACTTACAATACAATTAATGGAATTAAATGAACCTATTATCATTGGATTAAATATGGTAGATGTGGCAACGCAAAGAGGTATTAAAATTAAATATGAAGGTCTAATGAGAAAACTGAAAGTACCTGTATTTCCCATTGTTGCTCGTAAAGGAAAAGGTACGGAGGAATTGCTAAATGAATTGTCTTTTTTAAATCCAAAAGAAAAACGTAACTTCAAAATCAGTTATGGTAAAGAAACTGAAGATGCGATTAAGCAAATGACTTCTATCATTCAAGCGCATACAGAATATCCTTCAAAACGTTTACGCTTTATAGCAATTCAGTATTTATTAGACAATCCGGAAATCGAGCGAGAACTACCTTCAGTCATTTCCGAACAAATTGAACTTATTAAAGAGAAGTTAAGTCAACACTTAGATATATCAATACGACAACATATTGAAATAATTCGAAATCAATACATTGATCGTCTATTAGATGGTGTCGTTGAATATCCGAATGAAGAACAGCAATTTTTAACTGAAAAACTCGATAAAATAATAATGAATAGATACTTAGGTATTCCAATATTTCTAGTCATTATGTGGCTGATTTTTCAAACGACCTTTACTTGGATAGGAACACCATTATCAGATCAGCTAGATGCTTTCTTTAGCGGACCGCTCACAGACTGGTTAAAGGCAGGCATGCATTATATACATGTTGCGCCATTTCTACAGAATTTGATTACAGATGGTATTGTAGCTGGAGTAGGTTCAGTCTTAGTATTTGTGCCACAAATTATTGTATTATTCTTCTTTATTTCACTTTTAGAAGATTCAGGATATATGGCACGAATTGCAGTTTTAATGGATAGAACAATGGAATCAATAGGATTAAGTGGTAAATCATTTATTCCAATGATTATTGGATTTGGTTGTAATGTACCTAGTATTATGGCAACACGGAGTATTGAAAATGAAAAAGAAAGACTCATCACTATTTTAATTGCACCTTTCATGTCATGTTCGGCGCGATTGCCAGTATATGCTATTTTTGTAGGAGTATTTTTTGAAAAGTATCAATCTCTTGTAGTGCTAAGTTTATATGTATTAGGAATTGTAGTGGCATTAATTGTAAGTACATTACTTAACAAGTTTATTCTTAAAAGTGAGAATTCCGTATTTATTGTAGAACTACCTACATATAGAGTTCCATCAGTTAAAACGTTATGGAGAAGTACTTGGGAAAAAGCAAAAGGATTTGTTAAAAAAGCAGGTACATTTATTTTTGGTGGTTCTGTAGTCATTTGGGCATTGAGTTACATTGGTCCTCATGGAGTGAATGTACAGATTGATGAAAGCTTCATGCACAGTATTGGAGAATTCTTTGGACATCTAATTGCGCCATTAGGATTTGGTAGTTGGCAAGCAGGCGCTACGTTAATTCCAGGATTCTTAGCTAAAGAAGTCATTGTAAGTTCTATGGCTATCTTATATTCTTCTAGTGAGGGTGGTTTAGTCAATGTCATTCAACAACAGTTCACACCTTTATCTGCCTATGCCTTTATGATTTTTATATTATTATATGTGCCATGTATTTCAACTGTTGCAACAATTCGTAAAGAAACAACATCATGGAAATGGACACTTACAGCATTAATTTATCCAATTTTTACAGCGTATATATTAACATTTGCATTTTATCAAATAACAAAACTATTTATATAAGGATGATGACAATGACTTTATTAATAAACGTAATCATTTTTGTTGCTATTTTTGGTTACGCTGCGTATACATTATATAAATTCTTTAATCGCTCTACTCAAGGAAAATGTGGTGGTTGTGATACAGATTGTAGTTGTGATGTTAATGCATCTAGCGAGTTAAATGAATTAAAATTAAATCATATAAAAAACAATAATTAATAATAAATAAAACCCGTCGAATTAAGACGGGTTTTATTTATTAAAACGATATAACGATTGTTTGATCATTAATTAATCGTTTTAATATTAACTAATTTATGAAAAACGTCATCCATTTCTTTAGGTGTAAGTGTTGTCTCCTCATTTTTTTGCCACTTTAAAAAACCACCTATAATTGAACCAAAAACATAAAAAACTAAGCTTTTAGGAATGGTTTCTTCAAGTGCTATCCGATCCATATTTTCATAAAAATCATTTTTGATAATATCTATAAGAAACTGATTTCTAACTTTGTTGTATTCATTATCCTCTTCTTGCATGTATTCGATTCTAGACAATGTTTCACGATTTAATGAATTAGACAAAACTTGAAACGGACGATTAATACGTTCCTTAATATCAATTGCAAAGTAATTTTTCCCAATGACTTCAAGTAAATAGACGAGTAGTTCATATTTATCATAAAAGTGTTTATAAAATGTAGTACGATGAATACCAGCATTTTCGCAAATTTTATGAACTGTAATAGAAGAGAAGGGTTCTATTTCTAGTAAACCATATAAACTACTCGTTAACGCTTTCTTAGTCTTTATCACTCTTAAATCTTTATCATTCATGTCTTTCTCCCCTAACATGTAAACTATAAAATATTTATATAGAGATACATAATATATGATTATAGAATAGAAATATCTATAAATAAATAGAGAATAACTAATAAATTATAATTTAATAAAAGAAATGATTTTTTATATTTAACGTTAAATAATTTACAATATAGAAAAGTTTTAACTAGGATGAATAGGGTATACAAAATTTAAAGAAATTAATTAGAATTATAAATAAAAATTAAAAAATTATAGAAAAATAGTATTCTTTATAGAATGATTCAATGTTAATTCGATAAAATATAGAAATACTCTATACTGGAGGATGGTATAATATGAAAGGTAGTAAAAGATTAGATCAAATTAAAGAAGATAATAAAAAGCAACTTAAAAAATTATTTAAGTATGACAAAAATAATGCTTTATCATTTAGTAAACAAGATCGTGAAAAAGTTCAAGATAAATTTGGTGTATATGTTATTTTTGATAAAAAAACACCAATATTTGTAGGTCAAACTGGAGGATATTCAACAGGTTATCAACCTATTACTAAGGACTTATTTAACAAAATGGGACAATATAACTTAAAATCTGGTGTAGGCACAACAAAATTTAAAAAAGGCTTAGCTCAACAAAAAGGTGTGAGCGAAGACGACATTAAATCAATCACAGCTGAAGATTATGGATTAAAATTCCAATATGTAAATGTGAAAGATGAGCCAGCGTTTATCAATATATTAGAAATTTTAGCATTAGAATATGCTAAAGATAAAGGCTATGAATTATATAACTTCAATTAAGAATTATTGTGTTATTAAAATAAACTTAGTATTAAAAAGTTATAAACAAATATGTCAGAATGGATTAATGGAAGCGAGAAGAGGAATTCAAATGAATTCAGTCTCGCTTCTTATTTTTTATTACAATACAATAGAGTAAGGAGGAAGCTATATGTCTTATTCAATGCTTTATCAATCTCCAGTAGGTAATTTAGAAATCATTACAGACGGAGAAGTAGTGATGCAATTAGAATATTTATATCAATACACACATTTACGTTTTCCTACAAATCATGCATTATATATTTTTAAAAAAGTAAAACGATGGCTTGATGACTATTTCTTAGGAAATAATCCAGAGATTGATTTTCCTTTACAACCTCATGGTACACCTTTTCAACAAGAAGTATGGGCTTATCTTAATACGATTCCATATGGAGAGCTTACTACTTACGGAACGATTGCCAAACATATCGGTCAATTATTAAACAAACCAAAAATGTCTGCACAAGCTGTAGGTGGAGCGGTAGGAAAAAATCCAATTTCTATTATTATTCCTTGTCATCGCGTTGTAGGAAAAGATGGTAGTTTAACAGGATATGGTGGAACAATTGATAATAAAATTAAATTGTTAGAAATTGAAAATGTGAATATGAGTCAATTATATCGACCATTATACACAACTAAACCATAAATAAAAGGCGCCTAAGACATAATTCGTTGTCTTAGGCGTTTATAATGTGTTGGGGAGATTGGATGACGAATTCATTTTGAGTTCGTCGTCCCATCTTTTTTAATATCTGAGTGATATACATTATTCAGGAGAATGATAATATCTAATATCATCTTCAATGTTTTCTAAATAAAAGATATTTTTATCATTTTCTACGTTTTCAATCTCATGATCGAAAGATAAATCATCAAAACGTCTGAAGAATGATTCGTATTCTTTTACAGATACTTCTTGACGTTCATTTAATAAAGCTTGATGTGCTTTTTTATCTAAGTGTTGTTCAAAACCTTCCACTACTGTGGCGCTAAAGAATTCTCCTACAGATCCAGAACCATAACTAAATAATCCAATTGTTTGACCAGGAGTTAAAGTTCTGTTTTCAAGTAATGAAATTAAGCTTAAATAAAGTGATCCAGTATATATATTACCTACATAGCGATTATAGTATACAGCATCTTCATACCCAGACGTTAATCGAGATTGAGTCGTTTCATCAGTATCATTAATGATAGAATCTAATGCTTTTTTGCCCATTTTAGTAAAAGGCACGTGGAAACATAATGATTCAAAATCGGATAATGATTTATCTTCACGACGTGCATACTCTTTCCAACTTTCTTGGAATGATTCAATATATGCGTCTTTTGATAACGCGCCTGCAACAAGTGGATATTTATGGCCAGTCGGTCTCCAGAAATCATACACATCTGCTGTATAAGCAACAGCATCATCGTTTAATTGTAAAATACGAGGCTGATGTGAAATTAACATTGCCACTGCACCAGCACCTTGTGTAGGTTCACCGCCTGACTCGATACCATAACGTGCTGTATCACTTGCAATGACCAATACTTTTTCGTTAGGACGGTTTGCAAGATAATCTTTAGCAAGTTGAATTGCAGGTGTAGCTGCATAGCAAGCTTCTTTCATTTCAAAACAACGTGCAAAAGGTTGGATATTTAATAAATGATGAATTTGAACTGCTGCAGCTTTAGCGTTGTCGATAGCAGATTCAGTAGCAACGATAACCATTCCAATATGTTTTTTATCATCTTCTGTTATAATATCTTTAGCAGCATTGGCTCCCATTGATACAATATCTTGAGATACTGGACTTACTGCCATTTGTGTTTGTCCAATCCCAATTAAAAATTTGTTTGGATCAACTTGACGAGCTTCTGCAAGCTTCGCCATGTCTACATAGTATTTAGGGACATAAAAATTGATTTTATCGATACCTATATTCACAGGCATGTCATCCTTTCGAATAGTCTAATTTTAACAATACAATACTCTGTATTTTACCAAAATAAATTACTAAAATACAATTATATATATACTACAGGCAAGGAGATAAAGAATGAAACAAATCGCTATTGTAAGTGCTAAAAGAACGCCAATTGGCAGATATAAAGGGAAATTGAGAAATTATTCAGCTGTTGAACTAGGTACAACAGCTTTAAAAGGAGCTATTGAATCAATTGATATCGATCCATCTCTTATTGAACAAGTTATTTTCGGAAATGTCTTACAAAGTGGTATAGGACAAAACTCTGCACGACAAATTGCTATTAAATCAGGTATTCCTGATACAACTCCAGCGATGACGATTAATGAAGTATGTGGTTCAGGACTTAAAGCAATTATTTTAGGGAAGCAACTTATTCAATTAGGAGAAGCTAAAGTCGTTGCTGTTGGTGGTGTTGAAAGTATGACTAATGCACCTAAACTTATTTTAAAAGACAGAGAAGACCCTGTAGAAAGTTTTATGCATGATGGATTAACGGATGCTTTCCATTATGTTCCGATGGGTGTCACAGCAGAAAATATAGCTGAAAAATATCATGTAACACGTGAAATGCAAGACGAGTTTGCTAACCATTCTCATGCTAAAGCTGCAAAAGCCGTTGAAGAAGGTAAATTTGATAACGAAATTATAAAAATGACAGACGCTGAAGGTAATGAGATGACTTCTGATGAAGGTATAAGATCAAATAGTAGTGTTGAAAAATTATCTACTTTGAAAACAATATTTAAAGAGAATGGAACAGTCACTGGTGGTAATGCTTCGAGTATTAATGATGGATCATCTGCCCTTATTTTAATGGAAGCAACATTTGCAAAAGAACATGGATTTGAAATTCTTGGCATAGTAGGAGATTACGCTGAAGTAGGTTGCGATCCACAATACATGGGTTATGCACCTTTTTATGCAGTAGAAAAATTATTAGAAAAAACACATCAAAACATTAATGATATTGATATTATAGAAATGACTGAAGCATTTGCAGCTCAAAGTATACCTGTTAAGGATCATTTAAAAATTCCTGATAGCATTTTAAATATTTATGGTGGTGCCATTGCATTAGGACATCCTATTGGTGCAAGTGGTGCACGTCTTGTTACAACACTTGTGAATGCTTTAGAACAAGAACATCAACATACAGGTATCGCAACAGCTTGTATTGGCGGAGGACTAGGTATTGCTTTAATGATTGAAAAGGGAGTACATTAATATGAAAAGTTTAGATAAAAACTTTCGTCATTTATCAAGAGAAGATAAATTAAAACAATTAGTAGACTACGGGTGGTTAGATAAAACGAATTATCAAACATTATTAAGCAATCCAGTTATTGATGAGGAAGTGGCAAACAGTCTCATCGAAAATGTCATTGGCCAAGGTACATTACCAGTTGGATTATTACCTAAAATTATTGTAGATGAGAAAGAATATGTGGTACCTATGATGGTTGAAGAGCCATCAGTTGTTGCTGCTGCGAGTTATGGATCGAAACTTGTTAACCAAACTGGAGGATTTAAAACGATAAAAAGTGAACGCTTGATGATCGGACAAATCGTATTTGATGATGTTAAAGATACAGAAGACTTAACACAACGTATTCAAAAACAAGAAAACCAAATTAAACGTATTGCAGATGAAGCCTATCCTTCTATCATCCATCGTGGAGGTGGTTATCGTGGTATTGACATAGATGCATTTCCTAATGAACAGTTATTGTCTCTTAAAGTATTTGTTGATACTAAAGATGCGATGGGTGCAAATATGCTTAATACCATTTTAGAAGCAGTGACAGTCTATCTAAAAAATGAGTTAACAGATCAAGAGATATTAATGAGTATCTTATCTAATCATGCAACGTCTTCTGTTGTCAGGGTAGAAGGTGAGATTGATATCAATGATTTAAATCGCGGCGATTATTCTGGTGAAGAAGTAGCTAAGAGAATGGAACGTGCGTCAGTGCTTGCACAAGTCGATATTCATCGGGCAGCAACACATAACAAAGGAGTAATGAATGGAATTCATGCCGTTGTTCTAGCTACAGGTAATGATACACGAGGTGCTGAAGCAAGTGCGCATGCTTATGCAGCACGTGATGGTCAGTATAGAGGCATTGCTACGTGGAAATATGATGAAGCCCGAGGACGTCTTGTGGGCACAATTGAAGTACCGATGACTTTAGCCATTGTTGGCGGAGGAACGAAAGTATTACCAGTTGCGAAAGCGTCTTTAGACTTACTCAACGTTGAGTCTGCTAGAGAATTAGGACATGTAGTAGCTGCAGTAGGTTTAGCACAGAACTTTTCAGCTTGTAGAGCCCTTGTTTCAGAAGGTATTCAAAAAGGACATATGAGTTTGCAATATAAATCATTAGCGATTGTTGTAGGCGCTAAAGGTGAAGAAATTTCAAAAGTTGCTGAGCAACTCAAACAAGAACCTAAAGCAAATACTGAAGCGGCTGAACGCATTTTAAAATCAATGCGCCAATCTTAAAAATAAGCCATGAGAATTTAGAAATGGAAGAGATTCCATCACTAAACTTTCATGGCTTATTATTTTGTGTCAATTAATAAATGTAATTGTAATTACGCGCAGCAGATGCACTAATATAACGCGTACTGTATGCTAGTGGGCGGTTATAATTATATTCTGAAACAAGAATCTTTCCATTACTGTAAACACGTTCAACGATGGCAACATGACCGTAATATCCTGCAGTTGATTGCATAATAGCATAGCGTTTAGGCTTATGTCCTGTTCTATAACCAGCACGTTGAGCTCTATAGTACCAGTTTTTTGCATTGCCCCATTGATTTGAAACAGGTTTACCTAATTGAACACGGCGTTTATATGCCCACCAAGTACATTGATATTTATTATAATAGTTATAACCAGCTGCTTTAGAAGTATGTGTATGTTCAACATTTTGATATGTATAAGTTCCAGTAAAAATAATTGTCGTAGCTAATATTAGACGTAAAATGAATGTTTTAATTTTCATTAAGTTCTCCTCAAAAATTAAATAATTTAAAATCTAAAATAATAATAATATTTAAAAAGTTGTAATACAATATAAGAAATGAATTATACAAATAACTGTAATACTTCTGAAATATACGTAATATATTACAGCTAAATTTATGCATAAAAAAGACGCCACGAGGGCGCCTTAGTGAGATGATACTTCCATGTAATGTATAACTACATTTTGTTGAAATCATACATCTGTGAATTGGTTAAAAACAGCTAATGCTCTTTTAACACTAGTCACCGGTATGTTTTCAAGACACGGATTTGTTCGAAAATATAGCAATATTTCGTTTTGGCTCTTCACGTCTTTAGGAAAAGTGTTATCTTGATTAATCCAATTTACCAATTCACCTAATGGTGTGTCATCGCCGATAAAATTTTGCATAAATTCGTAAAAGCTCAATTCATCACCTCATATTCGCTTGAGCCGATTTTGATTATAACATTTTTTGCAATTTGAAAATATAGTTTTGTTTATATGAAAAATAATTTATTTATAAATATTATTTTTCCATAAAGTATACATATTTGAGTAAGTTATCGAATGAATTCAAAATCTAATGAATTTACATTTTTCTTACAAAAATAATGTATAATAAAAAAAGAATTTTTTAAGAAGGTGAGCAATTGGATATCAAGCATATGAAATATTTTATGGAAGTTGTGAATCAAGGTGGTATGACGAATGCTTCTAAATCTTTATATATTGCTCAACCAACTATAAGTAAAGCAATAAAAGATATTGAAAATGAATTAGACATGCCTTTATTCGATCGACAAAAACGTTATTTAGTTCTTACAGATGCAGGAAAAGTGTTTTATAAAAAATGTGAAGAGATTTTAGCATTATATGATAATATTCCAAATGAAATTAATGGCTTGCTTGGTTTAGAAACAGGCCATATTAATATTGGAATGTCGGCAGTGATGGATATGCAACAGTTTATTAATATTTTAGCGGAGTTTCATAAATTATATCCAAACGTTACCTATAGTCTTAATGAAAGTGGCGGTAAATCGATTGAAAATCGTTTGATTAACGATCAAATTGATATTGGCATTACGACCATTCCTATAGACGAGAATACATTTGATTATGTATCTTTATATAGTGAAGATTTAAGGCTTATAGTGAGTGAAGAACATCAGTTAGCTAAGCGTTCATCTGTGACTATGGCTGATTTGAAAAATGAAGACTTTATATTATTCAATGAGGACTTTTATCTTAACGATAAAATTATAGCTGCTGCAAAAAATGCTGGTTTTATCCCAAATACAGTATCCAATGTATCACAATGGAATTTCATTGAATATTTAGTAATAGCACGATTAGGCGTCAGTATTTTACCAGAACATATTGCCAAGATGTTAAAAGATAAGATTAAAAGTATAAAAATTGAAGATTCAGGTATGAGCTGGGAACTTGGGGCAATTTGGAAAAAAAATAAACTTTTAAGTTATGCAACGTCTAAATGGATACAATTTATGACTGAAAGATTAGAAAACAAATAAACAGTTCATTTTTTACAAATAGTGAAAAACCTTAACCTAGGTTTTTTCACTATTTTTTTATTTTTAAAACGGTTCCATAGAAAATAACTATAAGTTATATATAAAATCAATATTTTTATAATCTATCAATATAGATTACAATCTTGAATATAGACTAAAAAATCGCTGTAACAAATTCGACAAATTTATGGAGGTCAGTCGTTTTGAAAAAAGCATTAAATATTATAGAGATTATTCTTCAAATCGTATTGGTGGTAGCGATTAGTATTATAGGTTCACTGCTACAAAAATGGCTACATATACCATTAGCAGGAAGTATTATCGGTATGATATTATTTTATATTTTATTACATTTTCAAATTATTCGCGTTGAATGGGTTTCTAAAGGAGCCGACTTCTTATTAACCACAATGGTCTTCTTCTTTATTCCTTCAGTTGTAGGAATTATGGATATTGTTTCTAATATCACTACAAGTTATATTATTTTCTTCCTCTTGATTATTATTGGTACAAGCTGTGTGGCACTTGTTTCTGGATTTATTGCTGAAACAATGTCTAAGAAAAAACCTCATACTAAGAAAGGAAATCATTAAAAATGGATATATTAAAAGGCGTTTTAATGATATTATTAACTGTTGTAATGTATAAACTTGCTCAAATATTACAACGTAAATATAATAACCCATTATTGAATCCAGCATTAATCGGTTCACTTGGAATAATTATTGTTTTACTTTTAACACGTCAAAACTATCACGATTACATGATTGGCGGTCAATGGATTAACCATCTATTAAATGCCACTGTTGTATGTCTTGCTTATCCACTTTATAAAAATAAAGATAAGATTGTAGAAAATATTGGGGTCATTTTTTCAAGCGTCATGGCTGGCGTGATATTGAATTTTGTGTTAGTGTTTAGTTCGTTAAAGTTATTAGGTTACTCAGAAGAAACAATCGTAACTATACTACCTAGATCAATTACAGCTGCTGTAGGAATTGAAGTCTCTCAAGAACTTGGAGGTACAGATACGATTACAGTACTGTTTATCATTACTACTGGATTGATAGGTAGTATGATGGGTTCAATGCTACTTAAGGTTGGTCAATTTAAAACATCAATCGCGAGAGGTTTAACATATGGAAATGCATCACATGCTTTTGGAACTGCAAAAGCGTTAGAACACGACATCGAATCTGGCGCATTTAGCTCAATTGGAATGATTTTAACAGCAGTTATTAGTTCAATTCTTATTCCAATTATGATTAAGTTGTTTTACTAAAGGGAATACAGAAACAAATTGTATATTTAGGAAAGGGGCTATTTAATCAATGGCGAAGATTAAAGCAAATGAAGCATTAGTTAAAGCATTACAAGCTTGGGATATTGATCACTTATGGGGTATTCCAGGTGACTCAGTTGATGCAGTAGTAGATAATTTAAGAACAGTTAGAGATACTTTCAAATTTTATCATGTACGTCATGAAGAAGTTGCAAGCTTATCAGCTGCAGCATATACAAAGTTAACAGGTAAAATCGGTGTAGCTTTAAGTATTGGTGGACCTGGGGTTGTTCACTTATTAAATGGTATGTATGACGCTAAAATGGACCGTGTACCTCAACTTATTATTACAGGTCAAACGAATAGTACATTATTAGGTACAAAATTCTTCCAAGAAACTAACATTTCTAAAATGGTTGACGACGTAGCAGTATTCCATCATCAAGTTCAAAAAGGTGATGACTTATTTGAAATTACAAACGAAGCGATTCGTACTGCATATGAAAAAAATGGTGTAGCAGTTATTATTTGTCCAAATGACCTATTAACTCAAAAAATTAAAGACACTACACATCGTCCAGTAGATACGTCTAGACCAGTGTTACCAACACCATCTTATCGTAGCATTAAAAAAGCTGCCAAATTAATTAACAAAAGTAAAAAACCAGTTATGCTTGTTGGTGTAGGTGCAAAAAATGCTTCAACTGAATTACAAGACTTCATTGAAGCAGCTAAAATCCCTGTAATTCATACATTACCAGCTAAAACTGTTTTACCTGATTCACATCCATACAGTGTGGGTAACTTAGGTAAAATTGGTACAAAAACGTCTTACCAAACTATTCAAGATGCTGATTTATTAATTATGGCTGGTACTAACTTCCCTTATGCAAATTACTTACCTAAGAAAAATATTAAAGCGATTCAAATCGACACAAATCCAAACGTAATCGGTGAACGTTTCGATATTAATGTTGGTATTGTTGGCGACGTTAAATTAGCATTCCATCAATTAACTGAAGCAATCAAACCAGTACCTCGTCGTTCATTCTTAGACAAGACGTTAAAACGTAAAGCTGTATGGGATAAATGGATGGAAAAAGACATGAATAATACAAGTGCTCCAATTCGTCCAGAACGCTTAATGAAAGCTATCAATGATTACAGTAAAGATGACGCTGTATACTCAATCGATGTTGGTACTTCAACTGTTTGGGGTACACGTTACTTAGACTTAAATGTTAATAATAAATTTATTATCTCAGCATGGTTAGGTACAATGGGTTGCGGTCTTCCAGGTGCCCTTGCTTCTAATATTGCTTACCCAGGTCGTCAAGCAATTGCAATTACTGGTGACGGTGCATTCCAAATGGTAATGCAAGACTTCGCAACTGCTGTTCAATACGATTTACCAATGACAGTCTTCGTATTAAATAACAAACAATTATCATTCATCAAATATGAACAACAAGCTGCTGGTGAATTAGAATATGCCATTGACTTCTCTGATATGGATCATGCTAAATTCGCTGAAGCTGCTGGTGGTAAAGGTTATGTATTAAAAGACCCTAACCGTATTGATGAAATTGTTGAAGCAGCATTAAATGAAAATGTACCAACTGTTGTTGATGTACATGTTGATCCAAATGCTGCGCCATTACCAGGTCAAATCGTTAACGAAGAAGCATATGGTTATGGTAAATGGGCTTACAGATCTATCACAGAAGATAAAGAATTTGACTTTGATAAAGTACCACCAATCTCTGTAGCTGCTAAACGTTTCTTATAAGAAATAGATTCGACACACTGGCGAAAGTAATGCTTTTGTCAGTGTTTTTTTTATAAATAATTAAATTATAAAAAATGTAAAATATTAGTAAAAAAGATATTGAAAACGCTTTATATTATAGGTATAATTAAATTGTTAAAAAAGAACTGCGTGTTACTATTTAATTAGGCATGAGCAGATAAGCTATCATTATTTTTGTCATAAATGATGGGCTTATTTGGTCATGCTTTTTTAATGCGTAAAAAAGATATATTGAAAGGATTGAATCAAAATGTTTAAAAAGCTATTTGGACAATTGCAACGTATTGGTAAAGCATTGATGTTACCTGTGGCAATTTTGCCTGCAGCTGGATTATTACTAGCAATTGGAACAGCTTTTCAAGGTGAAGCATTACAGCATTATCTTCCATTTATTAAAAATGGAGTAATTCAAAATATTGCTAACATGATGACAGGTGCTGGTGGTATTATTTTTGATAACTTACCTATCATTTTTGCACTCGGTGTAGCAATAGGACTAGCAGGTGGAGATGGTGTAGCAGCCATTGCAGCTTTTGTCGGATTTATTATTATGAATAAAACAATGGGAGCATTCTTAAATGTTACGCCAGCACAATTGGAAGACCCATCTAAAGGATTCGCAAATGTTTTAGGCATACCTACACTTCAAACTGGAGTGTTTGGTGGGATTATTATAGGGGCTCTAGCAGCTTGGTGTTATAACAAATTTTATAATATTTCCTTACCATCGTATTTAGGGTTCTTTGCGGGTAAACGTTTTGTGCCGATTATGATGGCAACGACATCGTTTATTTTAGCTTTCCCAATGGCTTGGATTTGGCCATTCATTCAAAATGGATTAAATGCATTTAGTACAGGTTTGTTAGAATCTAATACTGGATTGGCAGTATTCTTATTTGGATTTATTAAACGATTACTTATTCCATTTGGTTTACATCATATTTTCCATGCGCCATTCTGGTTTGAATTTGGTTCTTGGAAAAATGCAGCTGGAGAAATTATTCGAGGAGATCAACGTATTTTTATTGAGCAAATACGTGAAGGTGTTCATTTAACTTCAGGTAAATTCATGCAAGGTGAATTTCCTGTTATGATGTTTGGATTACCAGCAGCAGCATTAGCAATTTATCAAACAGCTAAACCTGAGAATAAAAAGGTAGTTGGAGGTTTGATGTTATCAGCAGCTTTAACATCATTCTTAACTGGTATTACTGAACCGTTAGAATTTTCATTCTTATTCGTAGCACCATTATTATTCTTTATTCATGCAGTACTTGATGGATTATCATTTTTAACACTTTATCTACTACATTTACATCTAGGATATACATTCTCTGGAGGATTCATAGATTTTGTTTTATTAGGTATTCTTCCAAATAAAACACCATGGTGGTTAGTGATTCCAGTAGGATTAGTTTACGCTGTTATTTATTATGTTGTATTTAGATTCTTAATTGTTAAATTCAACTTTAAAACGCCAGGTCGTGAAGATAAACAAGCCTCTGTAGCTAATACATCTGCAAGTAAATTACCTTTTGATGTGTTAGATGCAATGGGCGGTAAAGAAAATATCAAGCATTTAGATGCTTGTATTACACGTTTACGTGTTGAAGTCAATGATAAGTCTAAAGTAGACGTTGAAGGACTAAAAGCTCTTGGTGCTTCAGGGGTGCTTGAAGTAGGAAATAATATGCAAGCGATTTTTGGTCCTAAATCAGATCAAATTAAACATGATATGGCACGCATTATGAATGGAGACATCACAAAACCTAGTGAAACCACTGTGACTGAAGATACATCAGATGAGCCAGTACAGTTGGAAGAGGTAATAGAAACTGATATCTATGCACCAGGTACGGGTCATATTATTCCATTATCTGAAGTACCAGATAAAGTATTCTCAGAAAAAATGATGGGTGACGGTATCGGATTTGTTCCTGAAAAAGGCGAAATTGTAGCACCATTTGATGGTACAGTTAAAACGATTTTCCCAACGAAACATGCCATCGGTTTAGAATCTGATACAGGAATTGAAGTATTAATCCATATTGGTATCGATACAGTGAAATTGAATGGTGAAGGCTTCGAAAGTTTAGTCGATGTCAATGAACCTGTCACACAAGGTCAACCATTAATGAAAATTAATTTAGCATACTTAAAAGAACATGCGCCAAGTGTTGTCACACCAGTGATTATTACAAATCAAGATGATAAAACATTAACATTCGATGATGTTGATTCAGTAGATCCTGGTAAGCGTATTATGACAATTAAATAATAAAACAAGCCTGGGACATGATATGTGTCTCAGGCTTGTTTAATATGTTGGCAGTCGATGACTGAATTGAAAAGGTGTGTTGTTTCAAGTTTTTCAATTCTAGTTCTCTTTGCCATGGCGGGGCGACGAATGCAAAAAGAATGCTGTCCCTTTTATTTTTTATTTAATACACAACATTATTCAGTTATATCATTCTCAATTAATAATTTGATTGCTTTATGATCCGTAGCATTTCTAAATAAGTCATAAGCATTTTCAATTTCGCTTAATTTACTATAATGTGTCACGATTTGTTCAGGTTGAATGATTTTAGATTTGAGTGCTTCCAACAATTCTTCAGTGGTATTAGCAGAAACTAAACCAGTTGTAACGTTGATATTTTTAATCCATAATTTTTCGATATCAAACTGAACGGGTAAGCCGTGAACACCAACATTAGCAATTGTTCCATCGACGCCAATCAATTTTTGACATAAATCAAATGTTGCTGGAATACCAACTGCTTCAATAGCAACATCGACGCCACGATGGTTGATATCTTTGATCTGTTTAATTGCTTCATTCACATTACTAGAATTAATTGTATGAGTCGCGCCAAATTTTTTGGCTGTAGCTAAACGATGATCATCTAAATCAATCATAATTATTTTTGAAGGTGAGTAGAATTGAGCAGTTAATAAAGAAGCTAATCCAACTGGTCCAGCACCTACAATAGCAACAGTGCTACCAGGTTTTACTTTTCCTTTTAATACACCAATTTCATAACCAGTCGGTAAAATATCTGAAAGCATCACGAGGGCTTCATCAGGTAAAGAAGTAGGAGCATGATATAAAGAATTATCTGCAAAAGGGACTTTCACATATTCTGCTTGAGTACCATCAACAAGATGACCTAATATCCATCCACCGCCATTTTCACAATGAGCATAGATACCTTTTTTACAGTAATAACATTTGCCACAAGATGAGATACAAGACACAATGACTTTATCGCCGACTTTGAAGTTATTGACATTCGAACCAACAGATTCAACAATACCGATACCTTCGTGACCTAATGTGGTATATTGAGGAACTTCAGGTGTGTCCCCTTTAATAATATGTAAATCAGTACCACAAATTGTTGTTTTGACCATTCTAATAATAGCGTCAGTACTTTCCGTAATAACTGGTTTTTCTTTATCGACGAGCTTAGCTACGCCAGGTTTTTCATAGATGTAAGCTTTCATGTTGATTCCTCCAATATAAATTGTGAATTATTTCACAAAAATTATAACATTAATTTAATAAGATGTATTCTATTTTGAAGAGAAAATCATTGAACTATTGTTGAACGTATTTAACAAGAGGATTTAGATGAAAAAATAAGTGTAACATCGTAAAATAAATATGTATAAGAGAACGAGACCGTTAAATTAAATAAGTAGGTGGAAATATGACTAAAAATATTGAAAGTATTGAACAATTTCATCAATTTATTCAAACGCATCGATTAGTAGTGATTCATGTTATGCGGAATCATTGTTCAGTATGTCATGCGGTATTGCCACAAATTGAAGATATCGTCAATGATTATTCTAAAGTCCATTTTGCTGTTATCAATCAATCTAATGTAGAAGCTATTGCGGGAGAACTATCTATATTTACTGTTCCAGTGGATTTAATATTTTTGGACGGAAAAGAAATGCATCGACAAGCGCGTTTTATTGATATGCAAGATTTTGAGCACCAATTAAGTTTAATGCATGAGAGTTTAAAATAAGTTAAGAAAGCCTAAACACGATAAATGAATTGTTGTGTTTAGGCTTTTTTATTACTATTTATTTAAAATTGATTCAATGAGAGCATCAGCACGTTGTTGATGCTCTAAAATAATATGACTTGATTGTTTGAAACGAGTAAGTTCATCTTCTTCCAATTTCAGTTCAATGACACGATCAGCACCATTACCGTTAATCACTGTTGGCGTTCCAATATAAAGGTCATTTAGTCCATATTCACCTTCAAGATAACTTGAAACATTCATAATCACATTTTTATTAAATAAAATAGCTTCTACAATACGTACTAAACTTAATGATATACCAAAGTTTGTAGTACCTTTTCGAACGTAAATATCATATCCCACTTGAGTGGTTTGCGAAGCGATAGATTGTTTGAACGTGGTTTGGTCTACTCCTTTATTCAGTAAATCAAGGACAGGTTCACCGGCAATTTGAGCATGAGACCAAACAGCTACTTGAGAATCGCCGTGTTCGCCAATAACAGGCGCATAGACATTTTGTGGTGCCACATCAAACGTGCGACTTAAGAAAAATTCGAAGCGAGCTGTATCTAATGAAGTTCCTGATCCAATAATTTTATTCTTAGGAAATTGAGACACACGTTTTATAACATAACTCATAATATCGACTGGATTAGATGGAAGTACAAAATAACCATCGAAACCATGAGCAATGACTTTTTGAATCATAGGCACAAAGATATTCACATTATCTTCTAATAATTTTAAACGTGTGTCACCTTTATCTAATTTTGCACTTGCACAGATCACGACGATATCAGCATCACTACAATCACTATACGAACCAAGATGTACATCTACAAACTTATCACCAAAAGGTGTAGCATGATTTAAATCCCATACATCTGCTTTTGCTTTATCTTCATCAATATCAATAATAGCTAGTTCATCGACTAGTCCTTTAGCTACAACTGCATGTGCAAACGCAGAACCTACGAATCCACTACCAATCAGCACAATTTTATTTCTTTTCATTCAGCATAACCTACTTTCTAAAATAGAATAAAAATTCTGATAATTATATTTAGAATAGCACTTATCACTACTTTTTTAAATATTTAAAAGTTGAATAAGCGATTTACTAAAATATAACGACTCTGAGGTATATAATAATATAGAGTATAGGAGGTCAAAAGATGAAAAAACGATTATTAACCGTAGCGACATCTGCAATTCTTGGAACTTTAGCTTACATTAAAGTAAAAGAAAAACGCAGTTATCAAAGCTTTATTACTGAAAAATATATTCGTATGTCTGGAATGAAAAAAACATTTGAAAATACGAATGATGCTAAAAAAGCATTAGAGGAAGTTAAACCTTTAACAGCTGGTAAATATGATGGGACGGATTATGAATTTAAACATCGTGCGCATACTAGAAGTATTAATGGATCTGTCACATATATTGTTAATGATAAAAGAGAACCTCATCAAGATGTTGTGCTTTACATTCATGGTGGTGCTTGGTTCCAAGATCCATTAGATAATCATTTTGATTTTATTGATCAACTTGCAGGAGAATTGGATGCACGAGTGATTATGCCTGTTTATCCTAAAGTACCTCACAGAGACTATCGAACAACATTTGAATTACTAAAAAATATTTATCAAAAAGAAATATTGGAAGTTGAAAATCCGCAACATATGACGATAATGGGAGATTCAGCAGGCGGTCAAATCGCTTTATCATTTGCACAATATCTTAAAAAAGAAACACAATTACCACAACCAGGACATATTGTGATGCTGTCTCCAGTTCTTGATGCAACATTTAGTAATCCTGAAGCTAAAAAATATGAAAAAGTAGATCCTATGCTAGGAATTGAAGGAAGTAAATATTTCATTCAATTATGGTCTGGTGATACGCCAATAGAAGACTATAAAATATCGCCAATTAATGGAGATTTAGAGGGTCTTGGTCGTATATCTATTTTTATAGGCACAAAAGAAACGCTATATCCAGATGCATTAAAGCTCTCTAAAATGTTAAATGATAAAGGGATTGAACATGATTTTACACCTGGTTATAACTTATTCCATATTTATCCTATTTTCCCATTACCAGAACGTCAAAAGTTCTTTACACAACTGAAAAATATAATGGGAAAAGATTAAATACTAGTTTGAACATTGGTGTTATTTTTAAAAGCACTCGAATAAAGAATAAAACATCTATGATAGCACATATGACTAGGCTGTTTTTTTAAAAAGATAATAATAAAATAATGAGTAAAATGAATATCATTCTAAGAATTTGAAATGCATTGAAAATCGAATGTTTAGGTTGTAAAATTTTAGCAAAATTCAATAAAAACATGTCACTTAATTAATAGTCTAGCAGTAAGTAACATATTAATTCGCATTTTATATAAACATAAAAACAGATACTAACTTGTATTATTCTCTAGAGTTAGTATCTGTTTCTTTATATTCAGTATTAATAGTATCGTTATGTGAAGATAGGGCATCTTCTTTTTCTATTTCAGTAAAATTTGAAGTCGAATGTGGTGATTTGTTTTTATTGATTGTCTCGTGAGAAGATTGAGAACTGTTGTTGATATAACGATGATCAGTATCTAATACAGAATTACTCATGTCATTTCCTTGTAGACTGCCAATCAAAATAAAGATGAGATAACTAGAACAAGCCAGTAAAACTAAAGAAAGATAAATGCCAACTGCAATTTTAACAGGTTTAGCCATAGATTTATCCATTTATGTCCTCCTAGAGTCATAGCAATGTTTACTTATAAACTAACATGAGAGTTTTAAGTAAATGTAAATAAGAAGTAAATATTTATCGATTTACTATTAATAAATGTAAGGTAATTAAATTTGTCGATATTAATTTGAAATAATCAATAATTTATTCGAGAAAATATTGATATTCTATTAACTTTTTTATAATTTTATACTATTTTTAACTGAATATTTACATTTTTAAAACTGACTAAATATTAAGATGATAGCATACCCTTATTAAAGTGTTTAACGCATTCATTAAGATAATATTAAATGAAAGAAAAAATATGTTTAAAGAGAGGGACTTCAGTTTGATTCTCATTATCATTTGTATCGCTTTGATATTATTTCTAGGAATTAGAGAGAAAAAGCGACATACACACCGTTTAAATAAGATTCCTCTACGAATAAATATTAATGGTATTCGTGGTAAATCAACTATTACAAGAATGATTTATAGTATTTTGCGAGAAGATCAATATCATGTCATTGGTAAAACAACAGGCACTGATGCCAGAATGTTGTATTGGTTTACAGAGAAAGAATATCCTGTCCTTAGAAAACCGCAAGGCGCCAACATAGGAGAACAAAGAGACATTGTGCAAAAAGTAGTTAAGCAAAAAGGCAATGCGCTTGTTAATGAATGTATGGCAGTGAATCCAGATTATCAAATTGTCTTTCAAGAAGATTTAGTAAAAGCGAATATTGGTGTCATTGTCAATGTTATGGAAGACCATATGGACGTATTAGGGCCGACACTTCAAGATATTGCTCAAGCATTTACTGCAACGATTCCCCGAAATGGAAAATTAGTAGTCATGAAGGATGAGTTTACAGACTTTTTTGCTAAGGAAGCTAAAAAACGTAAAACTGAACTTATTGTTGTAGATAAAAATGATATACCTGAATCATACTTAAGGAAATTTAATTATTTAGTATTTCCTGATAATGTAGCCATCGCTTTAGGTGTAGCGCAAGCTGTAGGAGTTGAAAAGGACGTTGCACTGCGCGGCATGTTAAATGCACCTCCCGATCCTGGAGCGGTTGAAATTAAATATTTTAATGCAAATAACACAAAAAATGTATTTGTTAATGCGTTTGCTGCTAATGAGCCTCAGTCTACGAAAGCGATATTAAATAAAGTAGAATCATACGATTATCCTTATACAAAAAAAGTAGTGATTCTTAACTGTCGTTCTGACAGGGTGGATCGAACGCGACAGTTCGTTGAGAATTTTATTGAGGACGTCGAATTCGATACCTTAATTTGTACAGGAAAAAGCACGCAAATGGTTACAGATTTAATGCAACATCTACCTGAAAAAACATACATAAACCTTGAAAATCATGATTTTTCAGATATAGAAAAAGCGATTCTTAGTGAATCACATCAGGCACTCATATTTTGTGTTGGAAATATTCATGGTCCAGGTGGAAAAATAGCAGAATTTATAGAAGGGATAGAATAAAATGATAGGTTCGGAGTTATACTTTTCCCTATTTGTTGGTATTGTATTAAGTTTAATTTTTGCAGAAAAATTTGGGATTAATCCCGCAGGTCTTGTTGTACCTGGTTATTTAGCACTTATTTTTGATCAACCCATTATGTTACTATCTGTGTTGGTCATTAGTTGTCTCACTTATTTTATTGTTACGTTTGGTATTAGTAGATGGGTCATTCTTTATGGTAGACGTAAATTTGCAGCGATGATTTTAACTGGTATGGTTCTAAAATTTGTTTTTGATTTAATTTATCCACTCACTCCATTTGAAGTTGTAGAGGTTTCAGGTATCGGAGTTGTTATTCCAGGTATTATTGCTAATACCATTCAAAAACAAGGTGTTGTAATTACATTAGCTACGACAATGTTATTAACATGTATTACTTATGTCATCTTATTCTTATATAGCTTTATTAATTAATCGCGAGCGAGGAGCGCATAATAATGAAAAAGAAAAAACGATTATCAGCGAGCGAATGGTTACTTAAGCAATCGAAACGACATAAACGAAGAAACTTTTTGTATACGTTTATTGTCTTAGTTATCACAGTAGTACTTCTAATCTTTGCTATTCGAGCTGTTAAAGTTGAACCTGTAGAGGCGATGCCACATTCGGGTAATAGTATTAGAAATACATATTTAGGAAATATCACTTTGAATAATGACATCAGAAAAGTCAATTTAAATGATGTTTTTAAAAGTTTAAGACAGCCATTACAACAAAGTGATTTTTCCACAGCTTCTTTATATGTGAACCAATTTTCTAAAAATCCTAAAGAAAATATAAACAAAAACATAGAAAATATTATGTTTTTAAAAAAACAAAATATTAAAAGTATCAATTTAATTAATAGCACTATAGATAATGTACAAGCTCAAGATTTATCTAAAAAAGTTGAAGCACAAACTGATTATAATTTTTTAACTGGAAATGGTTCGAATCCAATTAATAGTAAAACAGTGCAACAAAAAGTTAAAAATAAAAAAGTCGCTAATGTTTCATTCACAGATATTGAATCATATTATGAAAACCCTTTAAAAAATACGACATCTATTAGCTTAGATCCAAAAATTTTTGTGCCATTAATTAAAAACTTAAAGGAAAACAATGATCTTGTAGTTGTGAACGTAGATTGGGGGATTCCTAACGAACGTAATGTAACAGATCGCCAAAAAGCTTATGCTCATGCATTAGTTGATGCAGGTGCAGATGTAATCATTGGACATAATACAGTTATACAAAGTATTGAAAAATATAAGCATGCTAGTATTTTTTATAGTTTAGGAAATTTAACCTCTGCTGATTTTCTATCAAAAAACCAAAAAAGCATAGTGGTTCAACATGATTGGGATGGTCAGCATCATCAATTTCAAATTACACCTGTTCGCTCTGCAGATGGAAAATTAACAAAAGATCATATGAATAGTATGGAGTCACAACGTTATTACAATAATATTAAAGATAAAACAATTCATCTGAAAGAAAAGAATGGGGGGTATTCTTTTGAATATTAAACAACATTGGTTACCTATTGTTACAGCACTCATTATTATTGCTATTTTATTAATGGTTACATTTGCTAGAGCAAATGAAGGTCTCGATAGTTACGAAAAAAGAGAATTAAATAAAGCCACGGAGCAATATTTATCTAAAGGGGCCAAGTAGTATGAATATCTATAATAAAGTGACACTATCAGTCATTTTAGTGATTACAATTTTAATCTCATTTACATTTTATTATTTTAATAAAGAAGATAAACCTGATAAAGATGATCTATATGAAAACAAGATTGCTAACCGTAAATCAGCAACCTCTGATGAGCAAAAAACGTATGGTGTTGCTTCAAACAATGCTATCGCTACACGTATAGGTAATAAAATTATTGAAGATGGTGGTAATGCAGTTGACGCAGCTGAAGGTGTTGCTTACGCGCTTGCAGTAACAGAACCTCATTCATCTGGATTAGGTGGTGGCGGTGCTACACTTACCTACGATGGTAAAAATGGTGAAGAACCTCGCATGTATGAATATAAAACAACATCTTCATTTAATTACAAAAAGGGAGATGAAATAGGGACACCCGGTTTTGTACGTGGTTTACATGATATGCATGAAAAAGAAGGTAAAATGGATGAGAAAAAAATCTTAAACTATGTCATTCCATTAGCTGAAGAAGGCTTTGAAGTAGATTCAGAGTTAGAGCGTAGCTTGAAATTATTTGGTTCAGACATTGATCGAAACTCTTCCTTCTTTAAAGGCAAGCGTACAGTTCGTGAAGGTGCAATTGTAAAACAACCTGCTTTAGCAAATACTTTAAAGAAAATTCGAGATAAAGGACCGGATTATTTTTATAATCATATTGGAAAAAGTATATCTAAACAATTAAAAAATCAACTCACTGAAGAGGACTTTAAACAAGTAAAAACAGAAGAAAAGAAACCTATTAGTACAAAATATTTAAACAATACTGTTTATGCTGCATCTAACCCATTAGGTGGGATATTAATGGAACAAGGTCTGAAGATTGATGAAAGCGTAAATTCTGCAAATGATCGTACAGATTATATTAAAGGGATTGTCAAATCTCGTGATATTATGTATCGAAATAGAGATATTGTTAACGGTAAAGAATCTAGTAGCAATACCTACTTATCTCAAGATTATTTACTAGATAAGATTAACAGTATCAATTTTGACGAACAAGGTAGTGACTTCAATACACAACGTATTGATAATACAAGTACAACGCACTTTGTAGTAATTGATAAGAACGGTAAGTTAGCAAGTACTACAAATACATTATCTAGCTTCTTTGGAACAGGTAAATATGTTAAAGAAGGTTTTTACATGAACAACTCACTAACAAACTTTTCAACAGATCCAAACAGTCCAAACTATGGTGAGAAACATAAAGCACCACGTTCTTATACGTCACCTACTATTATTGTTGGACCCGACTTCTATATGGGTATTGGTTCGCCAGGAGGAAATAAAATTCCTACGATTCTTAATGAAGTCATTGTAGATTATTTAAGAGGAAATGGAACGTTACAAGAATCTATTAATAAGCCACGTTTTTATAATGATGGTGGAACAATCTTCTATGAAAATGCTATGGATGATAATGATGTTAATATTTTCAAAAGTCTAGGTTTCGGTGTAGAAGAAAAACGTAACGATCCTAACTTTGGTAGTGTTCAAGGTGCTGTTTATAACAAGCAAGATAGAACAGTGGAAGTTGGACAAGATGTAGGAAACAGATAATAAAAAGGGACAAAAATCAATCGGTTTTTGTCCTTTTTTTATTTACTCAAAATAAGTATTGAAATAATTATTTAAAACGCTATCATAAATACATAGATAGCTAAATTTAATTTATTTACAATAGAAAATATAAAAATAATAAATTGTCATTAATATAATTATATGAATAGTGATATAAAGGGTGAGTCGTATGAAAGAAGCAGTATTAGGTATTGATCTTGGAACTAGCGCAGTTAAAATTATTGCGGTAAATCAATCAGGCCATGTGATCACTTCAACAAGTGTGCCTTTAAATTTAATACAATCCCAACCTGGATATAGCGAACAAGATCCAGAGGAATGGTTTAATGCAGTTAAAACAGGCATATATCGGTTAAATCATTCTGATGAAATGAAATTATATAAAGTGAAGGGTATCTCATTCTCAGGGCAAATGCATGGGCTAGTAGCTTTAGATAAAGAAGGTCACCCTGTACGACATGCTATTCTTTGGAATGATACACGTAATTCAGAACAATGTAAGCAAATTAGATCGGTTTATGGAGAGCGATTAAATGGAAATCCGATTCTTGAGGGTTTTACACTACCTAAGATGATGTGGGTAAGTACTCATGAACCTGAACTATGGAAGAAAGTAGATGTGTTCGTTCTTCCTAAAGATTATGTACGTTATTGTTTAACGGGTAAGATTCACATGGAATATTCTGACGCTGCAAGTACGCTCCTTCTTAATCCAGAAACGCATGATTGGTCAAAAGAAGTTGGAGATACATTTGATATAAGAGATGTTTATCCCTCACTTGTGAAATCCACAGACGAAGTTGGAACTATTCAAGAACCCTTAGTGAGTGAACTGGGTTTTACATCTTCGGTAAAAGTATTTGCTGGGGGTGGAGATAATGCTTGTGGTGCAATTGGTGCAGGTATAATCAATGATAATGATACATTATGTAGTATTGGTACTTCTGGTGTAATCGTAAACGTAGAAAAAAGTAATCAAACGCACTATAAAAATAATATACATTTTTTTGATCATAGTGTTCCAAATACATATTATGCAATGGGAGTAACGCTGGCTGCAGGATATAGTCTTAATTGGTTAAAGAGAACATTTTTTGAGAACGATACGTTTGATGAAATTGTTAAACAAGCGAGTACCTCTTCAATAGGTGCAAATCGTTTATTATTTGCACCTTACCTAGCTGGTGAGCGTACACCACATGGCGATGCATTTATTCGAGGAAGTTTCATTGGCATTAGCGGTAACCATTCTAAATCAGACTTTGCACGAGCGGTACTAGAAGGTATTACCTTTTCTTTATATGATTCAATTCAATTGATGCGAGAAGCGGGAAAAGAAATTACACATATTACTTCAATTGGTGGAGGAGCAAAAAGTGAATTTTGGCTTCAAATGCAAGCTGATATTTTTAATGCATCTATACGTAAATTGAAGCATGAAGAAGGACCAAGTATGGGGGCAGCAATGATTGCGGCGTATGGGTTACAATGGTTTGATTCTTTTGATGACTGTGTAGCGCAATTTATAGACGTTGAACATATATATGAACCAAATTTGCAACGACATCAACAATATGAATCTTATTACAATATTTATAAACAAATCTATCAACATACACATCAACTTACAGAAGCATTATTAAAGGTTTAAAGTGTTTAGCACATGATTATTTAGAAAGAAACTCGAAGAATCAGATGATAAAGTAGGGACAGATATCGTTTTTATGTCCCTACTTTTTAATAGTAAATTCCCATTAATATCCCTTATTATAATTAAAATATTATATTATTTAATAAATATATTGACAAAAACCTAATATAGATATTAAATAATATATATAAATTCCTCATTCCAAATAACATTATCTGTTAAGTATGGAAAGGAGTGATAGTTATGAACAATACTCATTTCATTGATCAACTATCACACGTAAATATGATTGAGACGCTTTATTTAAATTCCAATGATTTAAAACCCTCTATGAATCTTTTCCTAAATTTATTATTTAAACGATTATTACTAGAATACTATGTATACATTCGTACAATTTATAATAAGTATGCATGTTTAGAAACGCCATTTCTATCCTTTCAACTTTTTTTCAATAATTTTCATGAGTTATTTTATATCATGTATACACTCATCGATACGCAAAATATAACAACTTATTCTAACGTTTTAGAATAGTAAAACGATATAGTTAAGTATGTTTGTGTGTATAAGAGATCCACCCCATTAAGAAATAGAGTGAGTAAGAAAACAATAAATAATTGATAAAATTCAATCAAGTGGTGAACATTCATATTACTAAAAGATGTATTATAACTGAGTGTATTTATAAACATCTTTTTCAGTAGAAGTGAGTATATTTCTCATTTCTACTGTTTTTTTATGAACAAAATTAATATTTTGCGTCTAATTTTTTTTACATGAAAATTAAATTCGTTAAAATACTTAAAATGTGAATTATTTCACAAATAAATTTTAGATTTACTGTATTAGGTGTTGAAAACGTTTTCCGAGGGGTGTACTATGACATTGGCTAGGAAATTAGAGAGAAAGAGGTTATCGGAAAATGAATATTATTTTAGGCGTTGGGACTCTTGTATTAGTATTAATTGTAATGACACTTTTCTTAAACTTTGCACCATATGGAAAACAAGGATTACAAGCACTGTCGGGAGCAGCGTGTGCAACTTTCTTGCCACAGGCATTCTTAAGTTATGCGATAGGTGGCGTTTTCCATATTCACTTCTTCCAAGTGATTGGAGATTTAGCAGGGAGTTTAGCTGGCGTTGCAGTAGGAATTTTGACATGTGTTAATTTAGGTATTTCACCAGTATTTGCAGTTATCGTTGGTTTAGTATTACATGATTTTAAATTATTACCAGCATTTATTGCAGCGTATATTATTTCATTTGGTATTAAATTTATTGAGAAAAAAGTACCAGAAGGTTTAGACTTAATTGCAGTTATTTTAATTGCTCCAGCCGTTGCATTTGGCTTAGCAACAGTCATTAGCCCAGGAGTAATGGCTGTATTGCAACAAATTGGTGGTGCAATTACTGCTGTAGGAGACAGTCATCCATACGCTTTAGCAGTGATACTTGGATTAGTCATTCCAGTTACAGGTATGACACCATTAAGTTCAATGGTACTGACAAGCTTATTGGGTTTAACAGGTGTACCAATGGCAATCGGTGCATTAACTTGTACAGGCGCTTCATTTGTTAACTACGTGATGTTTAGTAGATTAAACATTGGTGGTCCATCTAAAGCATTTGCAGTTTTTGTTGAACCGCTCACTCAAATTGATTTAATTGCTAAATATCCATTACAATTATATGGAACAAATGCCTTGATTGGTGTAGTAAATGCATGTATTGTAACATTTAGTGGACTAGTAATAAATGTAAAAGGTATGGCTACACCAATTGCTGGTGCAATTGTATTGTTTGGCTTTAATACACCTATGAAAGCAGTAATTACAATCATTGCTGTAGCAATTTCAAGTATCATTTTGGCGTTCGCGATCAGTACATTGATTAAAAAATTCAATCTCATGGATTTATCTATCAAATTACCATCTAAACAAAAACAACCTAAGGAGAGTGTTTAAGAATGGCTACTAAAAAAAGTTATGACTATCAAAGTGCGTTTGATATTATTGGACCAGTCATGATGGGACCTTCAAGTTCTCATACAGCTGGAGCAGTAAAAATAGGGAATGCTGCTTTTAATGTACTCGGAGGCATTAAACCAGAAACATTAGCAATTCATTATTATGAATCATTCGCAAAAACACACCAAGGGCATGGTACAGATTTAGCAATTGTAGGTGGTGCAATGGGTTATAGTACGTTCGATAATCGAATTAAAGATTCATTAACTATTGCTAACGATTTAGGTATTCATGTTGACATTATTGAAGAAGATGGAGAAAGTATTGGAGAACATCCAAATTGTGCTTATTTAATTGCTGAAGCAAATGGACGTCATATTGAAGTGATTGGTAATTCTATAGGTGGCGGTACCATTAAATTGAGAAGAATTAGTGTTGAAGGTATAGATGTTAACTTTAATCATGGCTTACCCATTTTAGTCATGGATGGATCTAAAAATAAGTCGGAAGTGAATCATTTCTTAAATGAAGTAAACGAACTTGGCGTAAGTATAGACGAAGAATTGGTTGAAACAGATGATGATAATAGTTTAGTTGTTTTACCGTTAACAAAAGCAATCAAAGAATCAACATTAAATCAAATCAAAGAAAAATATAATCACTTAAATATATCCTATATAAAATAAAGGAGGATTAAAAATGTTCGATTCAATTAGAGAAACTATAGATTATGCTGTTGAAAACAATATGTCATTCGCGGATATTATGATTCAAGAAGAAATGGAATTATCAGGTCAATCACGTGATGAAGTTAGAGATTTAATGAAAGAAAATTTACAAGTCATGCGTGATGCTGTAGTTAAAGGGACTACAGGAGATGGGGTAGAAAGTGTCACAGGTTATACGGGACATGATGCAGCTAAAATCCGTGATTACAACGAGAATTATCATGCTTTATCAGGCCATGAAATGATGGAAGCAGTTAAAGGCGCTGTAGCAACAAATGAAGTCAATGCAGCAATGGGGATTATTTGTGCAACACCGACAGCTGGTTCCTCCGGTACGATTCCGGGCGTATTATTTAAATTAGAAAAAACACATGGTTTAACAGAAGATCAAATGATTGATTTTCTATTTGTTGCATCATTATTTGGACGTGTGGTTGCAAATAATGCGAGTGTTGCTGGAGCAACGGGAGGTTGTCAAGCAGAGGTAGGTTCAGCATCAGCTATGGCAGCAGCAGCTGCAGTATCTGTCTTTGGTGGTGAACCAGAAGCTTCAGGTCATGCGATGGCATTAGCTATTAGTAACTTATTAGGCCTTGTGTGTGACCCAGTGGCTGGACTTGTTGAAATTCCATGCGTCATGCGTAATGCCATTGGTTCAGGAAATGCATTAATTTCAGCTGATTTAGCTTTAGCTGGTGTGAAAAGTAGAATTCCAGTCGATGAAGTCATCGAAGCGATGGACAAAGTAGGGCGAAACTTACCTGCACAACTTAGAGAAACTGGACTAGGTGGTTTAGCAGGTACACCAACAGGAGAAGCCATTAAACAAAAAATCTTTGGTAATGCAGAAGACCCAGTCAATAGTTTTTCATAACATTTAAAATCCTAAACCATTCTTGAATGACAACATATTCAAGAGTGGTTTTTTTACGCCTTAAATTATCAGAAAATTTCAAAAAAGTAATTGCAATATTTCACTTTTGGATATAAAATAACTCAAAAGGGGATGATGATATGCTTAGATTATATCTCTTATTTTTAGCCTTCATCATTAATACAACGTTAACACGTGTATGGACGATCGAAGGAACTTGGGAGAATTTTTTACTTCAATCAATGTCCATGAGTATAATGTTTGTATTTCTTTTTTACTATGTGTGTTTTATGCTTGAAAATAGAAAACATGAAAAAATAGATAGCCTTAGAGATGAAGAATAAACAAAAAAGTCGAGACAGTTATGTGAATAACAAGATCTCGATTTTTTTATGAGTTATTTATCCGTATTTAAATCATATTGATAGAAAGCTAAATCAAGCCAACGTTCAAATTTATAGCCTACGTTTTCAATCGTACCAGCATGTTTAAAATTGAATTTTTCATGAAGTTTAATACTTGCTTCATTTGATGCATCTATGCCTGCAACTATAGTGCGATACTGGCGGTGTTTAGCATCATCAATTAAATGCTCGAGTAAATGTGATGCCACGCCTCTTCCACGATAATCTTTATTTACATATATAGAATGCTCAATAGAATATAAATAGGCAGGCCAATTTCTAAATTGACCATACGTGGCAAACCCAGCAACTTTATTATCTATTTCAAATATAAATATAGGTTCGTTTGCAAGCACTTTTGTTTCGAACCATGCTTCTCGTTCATCAAGACTTTGTGGATTATAAGTATATACAGCAGTTGTATTCAGTATGGCATCATTATAAATATTTAATATATCAGGTAAATCTTTACGTTCTGCTTTTCTAATCATGATAAGCACCTACTTATAGTATTTATTGTTAATTTAAGCACTTGCATGAAGTTAAATCAAATATATGTCATATAATCTAACATTTTATTTAGAAAAATAAATGATATACTATGAATTAAGAATTTTAAAATTAAAGGAGTACTACTTAGTGAAAAAATGGACAAATCGACTCATGACCATTATTGGTGTGATTTTGATATTAGTGGCAGTATATTTATTTGCGAAACCATATATTGATAATTACTTACATCAAAAAGATAATGACGATAAAGTAGAACAATACGATAAAAATGATAAAAGCAATACATCAAAAGAAAGACCTACGATTCCAAAAAATAAATCAGAAATGGCAGGGTATATCAGCATACCTGATGCGGAAATCAAAGAACCTGTTTATCCAGGTCCTGCGACACTTGAACAACTTAATAGAGGTGTAAGTTTTGCAGAAGGTGATGAATCACTTGATGATCAAAATATTTCTATTGCAGGACATACGTTTACTGATCGTCCACATTACCAATTTACAAATTTAAAAGCAGCAAAAAAAGGCAGCAAAGTTTATTTTAAAGTTGGAGATGAAACTCGAGAATATAAAATGACAAGCATTCGAGATGTAGATCCTGAAGATGTTCAAGTATTGGACGAACATAAAGGGGAAACTAATCAACTGACATTAATAACGTGTGATAATTATAATCAACAAACAGGCGTTTGGGAAAAAAGAAAAATTTTCGTAGCTAAACAAATTAAATAAATATTTTAGTTGACCGCTCATCTTCTCATTGATGAGCGGTTTTTATGCATAAAATTTTATTCTTTGTATGTAATTTCTAAATGTGAATATAGTTTCACTCTTTAAGTACTGACTTCAATCCCAATCATAAGGTGGATATAATGGACGATGAAAAGTATTGTAAGGGGGAAACCACTCATGATTAGAGCCATTGCAGTAGATATGGATGGGACATTTTTAGATACAAATAAAGAATATGACAAAGCGCGCTTTGAGATAATTTATCAAGAATTAAAACGAAGACATATTGAATTTATTGCAGCCAGTGGTAATCAATATGCTAAGTTAAAGTCTATTTTTGGAGAGCGAGACATGTACTTCATTTCTGAGAATGGTGCAGTGATTTATCATGGTAATCAATTGTATAATTACCGTAGTTTTGATCAAACCATATATGAAAAAGTAGTGAATTATATTCATCTTGATCAACATATCGACGAATTCATTGTATGTGGACTTAAAAGTGCATATATTTTAAAAGATACGTCAGAAGCCTTTAAAAAAGATGCCCATTTTTATTATCGTCAATTAGAAGAAATAGATACATTTCAACCTTTACCTAATGATGAATATGTGAAGATTGCATTAAATATTAATCGTGAGACACATCCCACTTTGGATACAGATTTAGAAACAAAGTTTAAAGAAGAAATTAAACTGGTTTCAAGTGGCCATGATAGTATTGATATTATTATGCCTAATATGACAAAAGGCCAAGCGTTAAAACGTTTGTTAAAAAAATGGGAAATGTCACCATCTGAATTAATGGCATTCGGTGATGCTAACAATGATAAAGATATGCTAGAATTTGCAGAGCATAGTTATGTTATGGCAAATAGCCATGATCAATCATTATTTGATATTGCAAAATTTATAGCGCCAAGTAATGATGAACAAGGGGTACTTCAAATTATAGAAGAAAAAGTATTAAAGAGTGAGACAGAATAATTCGTCGTCTCATTCAGTAGTCGACTACTAACACATAAAAAAGGCCTAGGACATCATAAGTTGTCCCAGGCCTTTTTATATATTAAATCTTAGTTTAATTGAGTGTCACATTTACCTGTGTTAATGACAGATAATGCAGCATTTAATCCACCTTCAACTAAGTTTCTAACTGCTTCATCTGAGAAGAAAGCAATATGAGGTGTCACTAAGATGTTTTCATTTTCAATTAATTCAAGTAAAGTTTTATCTTCAATTTCTTTACCTGTCCAGTCATATGTGAAGTAATCAGCTTCATTTTCATATGTGTCAATGGCAGCACCATATAAAGTACCATCATTTACAGCATCAATTAAAGCTGGTGTATCAATAACAGCACCACGAGCAGCGTTTACTAATACAGCGCCTTTTTTCACTTTGCTAAACATGTCAGCATTGAATAAGTGGAAGCTTTCTTTGTTAGCAGGTACATGTAAAGAAATGATATCAGCATCGGCAATGGCTTCTTCAACTGAATCTTTATATTCTAAGAAATCTAATGAGTTGTTTGGATATGCATCATAGCCTACTACTTTTGCGCCAAAACCAGCATAAATTTTACCAGTTGCAGCACCAATACGGCCTGTACCGATAATTGCAACAGTCATGTTTTTAACAGGTGTAGACATGATAGGTGCAGCCCATTTGAAATTATGTTCTTGAACGCGTTTTTCAATTGCAGGGAATTTACGTACTAATTGTAAAGCGATTGATACTGAGTATTCAGCAATTGTTTCAGGTGAATAACTTGGTACGTTAGAAATTACAATATTGTGTTTTTTTGCAAGATCTAAATCATACATATCAAAACCAGCAGTACGTTGAGCGATTTGTTTAATACCGTATTTTTCAAGTTTAGGATAAACAGAATCTGATAATTTACCGAATTGCATTGTAGTTACGCCATCGAAACCTTCTAATTGATCTACTGTGTCTTCGCTTAAAATTTCTTCAGAAGTAACAACTTCTACATTGTGTTCTTTACCCCAATTTAAAGCGTCTTTTTTTTCGTAATCACGAGTTCCGAAAAACATAATTTTTGTCATTAAAATAACCCCATTTCATTTTGTATAAAAAAGTTAAAATTTAATAAATACGTAAGACTAAAGTTAAAGTAAGAGATTTGGTACAAAATCATTAAATATTATCTCTAACAAAACTTACAACCCTATTATATTGTGAATTAGTTCACAAATCAATTAAAAAGGATTTTTTATTTTGTATAATGTGAAATTATATACATAAAATATCATTTAAAATGAAATATTACAACTTAGAATTAGACAAATCATTTTGAGCTAATTATTTTGGCTAAAATAGTTTGTATTTTATAATTTGAGTAAGATTTTTAATAGAGGAGTGGATGACTATCAATCAGATTCAAAATACCATTATAGATGCGTTTAAATTTAGATTTGCTACTAAGGAATTCGATACAACAAAAAAGATAAGTGATTCTGAATTTAATACAATTCTTGAAGCAGGACGATTATCTCCTAGTTCGTTAGGCCTTGAGCCTTGGAGATTTCTTGTGATTCAAAACGAAACGCTGCGTGAGAAATTAATACCTTATAGTTCTGGTGCACAAAAGCAACTTAAATCTGCCAGTCATTTTGTACTAATTTTAGCTCGTAAGAATGTAACACAGACGTCTGATTATGTACAGTCATTTATTAGAGGGATTAAGCAGTATGAAGAGAGCACCATTCCAATGTTTGAAGATAAAGTACAGGGATTCCAAACACGTTTTCATATTAATGACAACGCTAGAACCATTTTGGATTGGGCGTCTAAACAAACCTACATTGCATTAGGTAATATGATGACAGCAGCTGCATTAATGAATATTGATTCCTGTCCAATGGAAGGTTTCGATTTAGATGGCGTAACTGAGTTATTAGAACATGAAGGAATCATTGATAGTAATCAGTTTGCACCTTCAGTTATGGTAGCTTTTGGTTACAGAAAAGAGAATCCTACAAAACCTAAAACACGTCAACCACAAGAAGATGTAATTGAATGGTTAAATTAAGCATAGTTTTGTAAAAAAAGGGTAAATAATAAATATACAAAACGTATCAATGATGAAGTGAATTTAACATTACTTTATAGAGAGTTACGTTATGATTTATTTATAAACAAAGAAAGAGGGATGAAAACGTATGGCAAAAGTAAATGTTAGAGATTTTTTAGATGAACAATATGATTTATTTATAAATGGCGAATTCCAACCAAGTGAAAGCGGAGAAACACTTACGGTAACTAACCCAGCAAATGGTGAAGAATTAGCTAAAGTTGCTAAAGCAAATGAAAAAGATGTTGATAAAGCAGTGCAATCAGCACATGATGCATTTGATAGCTGGAGTAAAATTTCTAAAGCAGAACGTGCAGATTATTTATTAGAAATTAGTCGTCGTATTGAAGAAAATAAGGAACATCTAGCAACAGTTGAATCACTTCAAAATGGTAAACCTTATCGTGAAACTTCAACGATCGATATTCCTCAAGTAGCTGAACAATTTAAATATTTTGCAGGAGTATTAACGACTGATGAAGGTTCGGTTAATCAAATAGATCATAACACTATGAGTTTAGTTGTAAATGAACCTGTGGGAGTAGTAGGTGCAGTAGTAGCATGGAACTTCCCAATCTTACTTGCATCTTGGAAATTAGGTCCAGCATTAGCAGCAGGTAATACAGTGGTGATTCAACCATCATCTTCTACACCATTAAGCTTAATTGAATTAGCTAAAATTCTTCAAGATGTGTTACCTAAAGGTGTAGTCAACGTCATTACTGGTAAAGGTTCAGAATCAGGTGATGCGATTTTCAAACATGAAGGTGTAAATAAATTATCATTCACTGGTTCAACTGATGTAGGCTATGGTGTTGCTAAAGCAGGTGCTGAACGTATTGTGCCGACTACATTAGAACTTGGCGGTAAAAGTGCTAATATTATCTTTGATGATGCAAATTTAGATCAAGTCATTGAAGGCGTTCAATTAGGTATTCTATTCAACCAAGGTGAGGTATGTAGTGCCGGTTCACGCTTATTAGTACAATCATCTTTATATGATAAATTATTACCAAAATTAAAAGAAGCGTTCGAAAATATTAAAGTAGGTGACCCATTCGCTGAAGATACAAAAATGGGTGCACAAACTGGCCCAGAACAAATTGAAAAAATTGAAAGTTATATTAAATTAGCAGAAGAAGATGACAAAGCAAATATCTTAACGGGTGGACATCGTATTACTGATAATGGTTTAGATAAAGGCTATTTCTTCGAACCAACAATCATTGAACTTTCAGATAATAGTCATAAATTAGCACAAGAAGAGATTTTTGGACCTGTTGTTGTTGTTGAAAAATTCGAAGATGAAGAAGAAGCAATTAACATTGCTAATGATTCAGAATATGGTTTAGCTGGTGGTGTCTTCACTACAAACTTACTTCGTGCATTAAATGTTGCAAAAGCAATTCGTACTGGACGTATTTGGGTTAATACGTATAATCAAATTCCAGCTGGTGCGCCATTTGGTGGTTATAAAAAATCTGGTATCGGCCGTGAAGTTTATAAAGATGCAATTAAAAACTATCAACAAGTTAAAAACATCTTTATTGATACAAGTAATGAAACAAAAGGCTTATACTAATTAAAATATAATTAAATAGTTTAATAAATGTTTTGAAATGTCGACAAAGGTGTATACTTTGTCGGCATTTTTTTATGAAGTATGATTAAGAAATAGAAAAGTATGACGGATTTTATTTTGAAGTTGTATAGTCCTCTTGGTAACCCCAATTCAACTTATATGAAGGCTTTCTGATGAAAATCTAAATATTAAGATCTTCAAACTGAAATCAAAATTTAATATAAATTGTATTTTCAATTTAAATATTGGTGGTTAATATATTATAAATACGTCTTTATATTTTAAGTTTGATAAAGTTTAAATACATTATATATTTTGAAAAGGAAAAATGATGAAACGTTTAAAATTTTTAGTTATTTATTTAGTTATTACAATTATAGTAAGTGGTTGTTCAAACATTGACAATGTAAAGCATCCTAAAGAAGCATATACACCTAAGTCATTAACTGTTGGGTTTATCCCATCTCAAAATGCTCAAATTCTTAACGCTAAAGTAAAACCTTTGCAACAATTATTATCTGATGAGCTGGAGGTTCCTGTAAAAGTACATATAGCAACAAATTATAATACAATGATAGAAGGATTGAAATCGAAAAAAATCGATATTGCTTTTATTTCTCCTGTTTCTTACACATTAGCTCATGATGCTCATGCAGCAGATGTATTGTTAAAGTCAAAAGGTTACCTAGTAGATAATAAAGGGAATCAAACACATCACCTTGTAGATTACTATCGATCTCAAATTGTGGTTCGTAAAGATAGTAATATTAATCATTTAAAAGATTTGAAAGATAAGAAGATAGCATTGCAAGATGTGGAATCAACGTCAGGATATATTTATCCTTTAGCAACATTAATGGAAAAAGGAATAAAAAAGTCTGATATTCAAATTCAACAAGTGAAAGGTCATGATCAGGGATTAATTGCATTATTAAATCATGATGTAGAAGCTGTTGCTACATATCAAGATGCTCGGGCAGATTTAAAAAAAGATGATCCCGATATTTATCAAGAAACTAAAGTGATTTATCGTACAAAGAAAATTCCTAATGATACCATTTCAGTACGTAATGACATGAGTAACAAATGGAAAAATAAAATTAGTCAAGCATTCATTAATATAAGTCATACAAAAAAAGGTAAACAGATTATTAGTGATATTTATGGTCATCAAGGTTATGAAAAAGCAAAAGATAGTGACTTTGATACTGTAAGAAAATATCGAGATATTGTAGATTAAAAAAGGTTGGATGATTGGGTACTGACCCCCTTAAACGGGAACTTAATAAAA
>NZ_KV826306.1:0-1108 GCF_001835895.1 Staphylococcus sp. HMSC034C12
ATTAAACTAAAGGCAACCAATCATTAAACTAAAGAAACTTTTTTTATATTAGGTTTCTTTATGTTATTATTGTTTATAACATAGTGATTATAAGTATTTACAATTAAAGTTAATAGGAATCTTTATTCTATATAGGTTTCTTTTAGATTGGAGTGGAGTTAGTTGAGTGGAGAAACAGTAGTATATAAAAATGATATGAATTTAGTTCCACTGAGAAAATTTAATAATACTGAAGTTAATCTATTTTTTACTTTGTGTAATAAATTAAAAGATAAAGGCAATTTGACTGTTAATGTGCCATTTGAAGAATTAAAAGAATTAAGTAATTACTATAGTCATGATAAAAAGCTTTTTATTCAAGATTTAGAAAAATTCTATGACAAAGTTTTCTCTTTAACATATAGAGAAGAAACTGAGAATGTTATTAGAAAATTTATTCTTTTTACTAAAGTAGAAATTTATAAAGATAAAGAGTATGTGGCTATTGGTGTTAATCCAGATTTAGAACATATTATTAATTCATTAACTAGTAACTTCACTAAATTTGAACTTAAAGAAATGACACACCTTAAATCTACATATTCTAAGCATATGTTCAGAATACTTAAGCAGTATAAACATACTGGCTATGTAAAAATTAAAATTGATGATTTTAGAGAACGGCTGGATATTCCTAATAGTTACCGTATGACAAATATTAATCAAAAAGTATTAGCCCCTATCATTAAAGAATTAGGCTTTATTTTTAATAACCTTAATATCAATAAAATAAAGGCAAAAAAAGGACGTAAAATTGAATGGTTAGAGTTTACTTTTGACGCTGAGAAACGCATTCACAATAAACGACAGCCACAAATGGCGAATATAGATAAGTCACGACAATATATAAGTCGGGAAAAAACGCCGAGATGGTTAGAAGAACGTACTTATGAAAAACAAATAAAAAATGAATATGATCCACAATTAGAAAAAGAGCGAAAAGCATTTTTAAAACAACTTCAATTAGACTGGGAAGATTAAAACAAAAGATCTTTAGCCCCCTTGCTAAAGATCTTTTGTTTTGTATTTTATTTTCCTGTTAATTCAGGAATTAGCCAACTTAGAACCC
>NZ_KV826307.1:0-24084 GCF_001835895.1 Staphylococcus sp. HMSC034C12
GTGAAAGTGAAACAGTGATTCTTGCTTATGGTGCTTATGCGAAGCGGCCAGTTGTTGTTGAACGTGTCGAACAAGTGATGGAAATGTTAAAACCTCACAAAAAGAAAGTCAAAAAGCTCATAAACCCAGCAACGAATGAAATCATGCATCCACTCAATCCTAAAGCAAGACAAAAATGGACATTGAAATAAAGGAGGATTATCTATGAACCATGAAATTAAACAATCAGATTGGCGAACGGTTGCTAATTGTTTAGCATCACAAAATTATATATCGATCGTAAAAGGATTAGTACATCATTTCACAACGATTGACGATGAAGAAATACTGGATAAAATCTATGATGATTTTATGAATGATGACTCTATAACAACGGTACTTAATAATGATTTACAGATAATTATTAACCATTATCTATCAAAATGAAAACTATATTCTAATAAAAAAAGAGCATCCTTCACTTTGCGGTGAGGGATGCTATCTATTTATTTTTTTGTTTCTCTTTAATTCGTTTATTAAAACTGATTAATTTATTATCATTAGTTGAAGTTATTACTCAATTAGAATGATACAATAAAATAAAATTTCATAAGTAGAGGTTAATTGATGAAAAGATATGTATATGAAAATAACATTAATTTAATAAAGTCTTTATATGCTAGTGATTTTTGGACGACTTTGAAAGAAGAAGCGAAGTATTATAAGCATAATAATAAATTAAAAAAGGATAATTCTTTAAGTAAACTTAAATCTCTAATTAATGTTATATATATAGATCCTGATGCTGTAGATAAAGCACTTGTAGCCGAAATGCAAGATTTCTATAATGAAATGCAAGAAAATCAATATATAAATAAGCCCTATTATCTTAGTATTAATAATCACAAATGTAGCCTTGATGCTATCATTGGTTGGAAGACACTCTTTCAATATCATAAAGGAGAAGAAATATGGCTAAAGGATTTAGCACTTATTAGAGGCAGTAGAATGGGACACTTAGCTTTTCCAGTTCAAAAAAATTCTATTAATCAACTTAGAGGTAACTTACTAAAAGATAGAATTGATTACACACTTTTTGATATCAAATCTTTTTATAATCATGAAACTAATTTAAAATTACAGAAAGCTTATGAACAAAAAAATACTCGAGATTGGCTCCTGTCCTTTGGATCTTTCAATCGATTTATAGATCAAATGAAATTAAACTATTTTGTTTATTCAAATTCAGAAGATTTATCCTCGTATGATGTGATTGATCTTTCTAAATCATATAGAAATTCTTCAGACCATTGTTTAGAAGCAATCCCTCAAAAAATAAAAATTGAAGACAATTATATTACTAATATCATTGATTATGTTAAGTACTATGGTGAAAATTTATCTAACACTCATTCTGAATTAATGTATGATTATTACTTATAAGTAAATAGAGCATCCTTCACTTTGCAGTTAGGGATGCTCTTTTAGTTTATTTTTTTATTGATTACTCGCCATAAGTTCTGCTTGTTCTACGACCTGCTCTACAGCCATTTTTTGTAAATCTGGTGGATAGCCATATTTCTTAAGCAATCGTCTAACAGCTACGCGCATTTTAGCTTTTGCGCTATCACGTTTAGACCAATCAACCCCCATATTTTCTTTTACTGTTTTAGTTAATTCATGAGCAATCGCACGTAGTTCTTTATCTTCCATTGCTTTTTTCGCTGTTTCATGTGAAACTAAAGCATCGTAAAACGCAATCTCATCCGAATTTAGGCCTAATTCATTTCCTCGTTGTTGTTCTTGTTTGATATCTTTAGCGAGTTGAATGAGTTCTTCAATCACTTTAGATGTTTCAATGGAACGGCTATTATATTTATTAATCGAATTTCCTAACATCTCAGAGAAACGCTTAGATACCGTTGCATTCGTTTTCATTAATGATTTAACTTGTCCTTTGAGTAATCGATTTAATAATTCTACCGCCACATTTTTCTGTTTCAATCCTTCGACATCTTTTAAGAAATCATCAGATAAGATTGATAAATCAGGCTGTTCAAGACCTAGCGTTTGATAAACATCAATCACATCTTCAGTTACAACAGATTGTGATACCAGTTGATTAATTTCTGCTTCAACTTCTGCCGGAGTTTTACGTGTTTTTCCTTCTTTTGATGGTTGTAATAATTTAACAAGCCCTGCTTTAACCGCTTTAAAGAAAGCAATTTCATCATTGAGTTCTTGAGCTGTTGGTTCAGTCGCACAAAGAGCAAAAGCTTTCCCTAATTCTGTGACTGTTTTAATAAAACGTTGACGTTCATCTTCACCTAAACCAATCACATAATCCATCGTATTCGATATTGTATAATAACGTTCAGATTTTTTATCTGAATTAAATTTAGAATAATCAAGATTATATAACATATCTTGAATCACATCATACTTCAATAACATCAATTCAACCGCTTTATCTGTATCTATTGCCGTTTGAGCTTGATCTGATTCTGTATATTCTTTAAGTGCCTCTTTCAAACTTTCGGCAATACCCACATAATCGACAATCAATCCACCCGGCTTATCTTTAAACACTCGATTAACTCGAGCAATTGCTTGCATCAAATTATGGCCTTTCATTGGTTTATCGATATACATCGTATGCATGGAAGGAACATCAAATCCTGTCAGCCACATATCTCGAACAATCACGAGTTGTAATTCATCATTCACATCTTTCATACGTTTTTCTAATACATTACGACGTTTTTTAGGACCAATATGTCTTTGGAAAGAAGCAGGATCACTAGATGAGCCTGTCATTACCACTTTAATAACCCCTTTATCATCATCATCTGAATGCCATTCCGGTTTTAGACGAATGATTTCATCGTATAAATCAACAGCAATTCGACGACTCATGGTCACAATCATTCCTTTACCTTTCATCGCTTGCTGACGTGTTTCAAAATGTTGGATGATGTCTTCGGCTAAGGCTTCTACACGAGGTTTTGCGCCTGCTAAGGCTTCAATTCGTGACCATTTTGATTTTAAACGCTGTTTTACATCCTCTTCTTGATCTTCTGTAATGTCATTATATGCTTCATCTAAATCTAAATTTTGAGGTAGATTTAATGGAATTACACGACTTTCATAGTAAATTTTAACTGTACTTCCATCAGCTACGGCTTGTGTCATATCATAAACATCGATATAGTTCCCAAAGACCATTTGCGTATTTTTATCCGTTGAAGCTACGGGCGTACCCGTAAATCCTACAAATGTTGCATTCGGTAAAGCATCTCTTAAATACTTCGCATAACCATATTTAATCCCTTTGCCTTTATCATCATATTTAGCGTTAAAGCCATATTGTGTACGATGTGCTTCATCTGCCATAACAATCACATTTTTACGTTCTGTTAGGGCAGCCATGGTCGTTTCATTTTGTTCAGGTTCAAACTTTTGCATCGTTGTAAATACAATACCACCCGACTCAACAGATAATAACGATTTTAATTCTTTACGTGTTTCAGCTTGTTTTGGTGTTTGTCTTAATAAACCTTTACCAGACCGTCCTTTCGATTTAACAAACGTACTGTATAGTTGGTTATCTAAATCATTACGATCTGTTACGACAACTAAGGTAGGATTATTCAGCATTTGAATTAATTTTCCAGAGAAAAAGACCATGGTTAAACTTTTACCAGACCCTTGGGTATGCCAAATAACACCGCCTTTGCCATCACCAGTTCTAGATGAAGCTGATAAAGCTCTATCAACAGCTTTATTAACAGCATAGTATTGATGATACGCTGCTAGAATTTTACTAATATGTCCTTTACCATCATCTTGGAATAAGACAAAATATCGAATTAAATCAAGTAAGGTTTCTGGATTTAACATCCCATGAATCAGTACGTCTAAGCTAGCTAAACTTGATGAAGATTCCGTTTCTCCATCTTTAGAACGCCAAGTCATAAAACGATCATAGTTCGCAGTTAGTGAACCGGCTTTAGTATTAATGCCATCACTTGTAACAAGCACTTCATTAAATGTAAATAATTGTGGAATACGCATTTTATATGTTTCTAATTGATGATAGCCGTCTTCGACGCCTACGGTTTCATTGGTTGAATTTTTAAGTTCAATCACAACGATAGGCAAGCCATTGATAAAGAGGACAATATCGGGACGTTTTGTATAGTCTCCATTAACGACCGTGAATTGATTGACTGCTAAAAAATCATTGTTTTGTGGATGTTCAAAATCAATGATTTTAACAATTTCTACTACCGATTGTCCTTCGTCATCATAGTCTTCGATTTCAACACCATTGATCAAATTTTCATGAAAGGTAAGGTTATTTTCTAAAAGGTTAGGAGACTTCTCTAAAGTTAGTTCATGTATGGCTTTTTCGATAAAACGAGGATGGATGCCTGAGTTGATTTTTCTTAATGCTTTCTCTAAACGTTCGTGAAGTACTACATCTTTATCACTTTTACGTTCTGGTGCTAGACCTGCCATACTAATTTCATTACCTTTTTTATAGTAATAACCTAGTGATTCTAACCATTCTAATGCAACTTGTTCTAAATCATCTTCATTAAATTGAAAGTTCATCTGTATTCACCTCGATATCATCAGGTATTTCTATTTCACCAGACATGAGTTTAGGAAGAAGCGTATCTCGCAAGTCAACTAAAATTTCATTTTCTGTATTCAATTTTTCAATTTTTTGCATATATTTTTTAATAATTTCATTAAATTCATTTGCTATATTTAAATCAATAATAATAGGAACTTTTAAAATAATATCTTTTGAAACTCTAAGCACAGTAGTTCCAGTGGCGCTACCTTCAACAAATTCTCTATATTTATTGGTTTGCATTAAGAAATATGCTACATATTTAGGCAAAGTAGACTCCTTTACTTTAAATACATCTAAACTATAAATCATATTTTCGTTTAAATTTGGTACTAACGCAGGAGCACCTAGCATTTTTCTGTCTTGAGTCAAATCAGTAGCTGCTATAATAATATCTCCCGCCTTAACTTTATGCTTATCTTTAAAGTCTCCAAAATAATATTTTGTCTTTTCATTTTTAAATCCACTATAAAATTGAAAATTACTTAGTGATAACATTGGAATAGATTCTTCTATTTCATTTTTTTTATCTAAAAATTTCCCTTTATAAGATAAACCTTTATCTAAATCTATGTAATTACCTAGTGTAGTTTTTCTCCAGTTCTTAGGAATTTCTCCTAATTCACTATCAATCATTTCTCCACCACTAGATTTATAAGGGTTACCATCTTCATCTGGAAATTCAAAATCTACAAACCAACGTTTAAACAATGTTTGTGATAGTTCTTCAAGGTTTGCTATGATTTTTTTATTTATTTCAATTTTGTTATCTATATTATATAAAAATTTTCCTATAAGCATTTCTTTCTTATAGTCAAATCTTTTAACTTCTATTTCTTTTAAACTTTTTAAACTTATTGTTTTTTGAGTGGACCCAGTAACTTTGCTTTCAATTTGTTGTTGAACATAGGGACCTCTTAAAGCATAGAATAAGTACTTATTATCGATTGTTTTTCTTATAGGATTTAAAACCACAGTATTTTGTCCTAAACAAAAATTTTCATCTTTTACTACTAGCGCTACATTCCCATATGTTCCTACCCTAGTAATTATAATATCGCCGACAGTAGGTTTGTACTTCTTGGTGAATTCTAAATAATCTAATTCACTTACATTAGCCGTCTGAGAGATGTTTAGAAACCCCGTTTCTATATCCTTAACTCTAATCATTGGATAACCTGATGTACTATAAACTTTAGGTGTTTTATGTAAAGAATCATAAAAATTCGATAAATTTCCTAACTTATACTCCATAACCTAATCCCTCCAATGATTTACGGATTTGGTCTTCAAGTTCTTTTGATTTTGCGAATTGTTCACTTAATTCAGAAGTAATACGTTCCATTTTTTGTTCAAAAGGTTCTTCATCTTCTTCAACGTCAGCTAAACCAACATATCGTCCAGGCGTTAAAATGTATTCATTATTCTTAACTTCTTCTAAATTAGCTACTTGACAAAAACCAGCTATATCTTCGTAGGGTTTATCGTTTGTACCTTTCCAAGCATGATATGTTTGTGCTACTTTTTGAATATCTTCATCTGAAAATTCTTTTAACGTTCTAGTTACCATATGACCGATTTCACGAGCATCAATAAATAAAATTTCATTTTTACGTTCTTTTTTACTATTTTGACCTTTATTATTACTAATGAACCAAAGACATACAGGTATTTGTGTTGAATAAAAGAGTTGACCTGGTAAGGTAACAATACATTCCACTAGATCTTGTTCAATAAGATTTTTGCGAATTTCTAATTCATCTTTTCCACTTGTAGACATCGATCCATTTGCTAATACGAATCCTGCTGTACCGTTAGGTGCTAATTTTGAAATCATATGTTCAATCCATGCGTAGTTGGCATTGCCTTTTGGAGGTACTCCAAATTGCCAACGATAATCATCAAGTAATCGTTCTTGTCCCCAATCACTTGCATTAAAAGGAGGATTGGCTAATATGTAATCTGCTTTTAATCCTTTATGTAAATCGTTATGGAATGTATCAGCATTTCGTTCACCTAAGTCATTATCAATACCACGGATAGCTAAGTTCATTTTTGCTAATTTCCAAGTCGTAGGGTTAGATTCTTGTCCGTAAATCGCAATATCGTCTAATCGACCTTGATGTTTCTCAACGAAGCGTTCACTTTGTACAAACATGCCCCCTGAACCACAACATGGATCGTAAATGCGTCCTTTATAAGGTTCAATCATCTCAACTAATAACTTTACAATTGATGATGGTGTATAGAATTCGCCAGCATTTTTACCCTCAGCACTTGCAAATTTTGCTATAAAGTATTCGTACACTCGGCCCAATACATCTTGCTTACGACTTTCAGTATCACCAACTTTAAATGTAAATAAATCAATAATATCTCCTAATTTTTCTTTATCTAACGCAGGACGCGCATATTCTTTTGGTAACACACCTTTTAATGATTCATTTTCTTTTTCAATCGCAATCATTGCTTTATCAATCATTTGTCCAATTTCAGGTTTCTTAGCATTATCATTGATATATTGCCATCTTGCTTCTTTTGGAACCCAGAAAATGTTTTCTGCTAAATATTCATCTTGATCTTCTTCATCAGCATAAGGATCTTGCTTCAATTCTTCATATTTTTCTTCAAAAGAATCTGATACATACTTTAAAAAAATTAAACCTAATGCTACATTTTTATACTCAGCAGCATCCATGCTTCCTCTCAATTTATCTGCTGCTTGCCATAATTTTTCTTCAAAACCTATAGTGGCCATTAATAACACCTCTTAAATATTTTTAATTTAAATATATCAAAATTTAAATAATTATATGCCTGTATTTTTAAATATAATAACATTAATCTAAGTGTTATTTTTTTTGTTTAAAGTAATATATATTTCTTGGAACTTAGACGTTGTTTTTTGAAAATTGGGTTCATCTAGTTCTTTTAATTTTCTAATAATTAAAATATTTAATGAATATTTATTAATATGATATTTAGAGTCTTTTTTCATAATATTTTTCTTCTCAATTACATTTTCGAAAGACTTGAAATTCTGGTAACTTTCCAAATCTTCTTTTAAAGTATCTGAAATTTCATCTTCAATTAGCAATTCAGAGATACATTCAGTAATAAATTCTTTCTCAAATAAATCTTCAAGTTGTATTGAGTATTCATCTTCGATTTTTTCATCCAAATTTGACTCTTTGATAGATTTATTATTATTTAAAATTATCCTATTATTATAATCACTATTAAAATTATTTTGAATTTTTTTTGCCATTTCCAATCCTTTTTTATCATAGTCTAGAACTCCTAGTGGTGGATTAGGAAATACCTCTTTATACACAGTAATAAAATCTGAAATTTTATTAGCTCCTTCTGTTTCAATAAATGTTAAGCTTTTTTTAGGAAATAACCTGTGGTAGATGTATTGATGAACAATTTTATCGGTTTTACCTTCTACCATCACTACAGTTGAATTAATGTTTATTCTTAAAGTATCTAATAAATTTATACCCATGATTTGATTTATTTCCAATAGTTTGACTTTATCTTTTTTATTGTAATCGATATATGTTCCTTGTAAAACATCTCTTTCGATTAGAAGAATATTATTTATATCAGTTTCATTTATAAAAGCTGTCGAGTGGGTACTGATAATTATTTGTGAATTTTTAAATACTTCTTGAATTTTTTTATATAAATATCTTTGGGCTTCTATATGTAAATGAACTTCTGGCTCGTCAAAGAGAATAATATCTGGCATTTTATTATTTTTTACATTGTATTTATTAATATAATACGACATTATTATTAATTTTTTTACGCCATTACTTTTTTCATTAATTGGTGCTGTATCGCCATAGCAATCTGCAACATATAATTCATTATTAAAAATTAAAAGGGAATAGTAGTCCTTACTTATAGCTAATAAGTCTCTATTTATATTAGATAATAAAATTGCAACTTCATTATTATCTAAGTCATCAAAAAATTGAACTATCTCTATTATTGATTGATCAAGAGATGTGTTATTATCTACTTTAGCTATTTTAATTTGTTTATTTACAGCTTTTTTTGCGCTTTCATTATATATTGTATTAGTATTATTATCTTCATATTCAATAGAATGTCTATTTTTGTTATTAAGAGTAATAATTTGTTTATTACTTGTTGAAAGTATGGTTTTAGGTAATTTTCTTTCAAAATTTTCTAATCTACTTATACTTTGGAGAGCTGTATCAAAGTTTTTAACATCTAATGATTCAAATATTGCACTAATTATATTTGATTTACCCGAATTATTTGATCCCACTATTATATTTAAATTTCTATTTAAGTTTAGTTCCAAATGTTTTATAGATTTATAATTATAAATTTCTATTGTTTTTAGCGAATTCATATGTTTTTTATGACTCCATTTCTTCCATAATTAATTATAGATTAACATATTTTGAAGTTAATTCTGGAGTATATAACGAAATACACTTAAGTAATGAAGAAAGATTTAATAAAGAAAAATTAGGGTTGTTCAAGTATGAAAATCAACTTTTTTCAGTAAGTTTAGATAAAAAAGAATTTTGTAAAATGGTAGACACTCAGGATAATAAGGAAGTGACTAGTTGGAGTCGCAAAGGGGAATACATTTACATTAAATTTAAAGGAAGCTTTGTTGAAAAGCACAAAATATTTACGATTGCTATTCTCCATACTTTTTCAAATAATAATATTCGATATTATCGTAAAGATATAGGTCCAGTATATTTAGGACCACCACCATTATAAATAAGCAAACATAGTAAACTAGCATAACATTAAATAGCCCCCACAAATTTAAGTTTTGGCTCAACTTTGTGGGGGTTTCTTAATAAGATATACTCTTAGTGTTTCATTTTCCTTTTTACCTTAATGGTAACTTATAGCTCCTAATGGTTTATAGATACAATAGTATTTGAATTCTTTCTCAATTATTTTTTTAAAGTTAATATCTTCTTAAAAGTAATAAAGAGTTATTTGAGTTTTGAAATTTTTAGTCATCTTCACTTATATTTTTAGTTTTTTTAAAGTGTATTTTAATTTCAAATATACCATTTTTATATGTGGCATAAACTAGCCCATCTTGTTTTGCAACTAATTTTTTTACTATATATAACCCTATTCCTGAATGTTGCTTATGACGACTTAAATCAGCGATGTAAGAACGATTAAAAATATATTTAATGTTTTCTTGAGTTAGTTGTTCATCTGTATCGTTAGCTAATTTTACAATTACGTCATTGTCTTTTTCGTATAAATCAATATCAACGAAGCTTTTACTATAGCGTAGGGTGTTCTGAATTAAATTTGTAAATATTCTATTTGTCGCAAATTGATCTAAAACAACTTTTGAAACTTTTGATAAATTAAAGTTTACATCAATATTTTGATTTTTAAATTCACTATAATAGGATAAAAAGCTATTTTTAAGTTCATCACTTAAAGAAAGTTCTTGAAAATTAAGTTTATAATCTAATGAATTAATTTTAGTTATTTCATGAAATAATTCTACTAAGTTAATAAGTGAAGTTGTTTTATCCTCTATTATGCCTATATATCTTTTTTTCTCTTTCAAAGTAGTATGGGGATCATTAAGTAAATCTGTGTATCCTTTCACAGCTGTTAAAGGAGTTCTTAAATCATGAGAAATGTTAGTGATTTCTTGGTTTAACATCAGTTCTTTTTTCTTGTTAATAACATTTCGTTTTCTATATATAGTAAGTATTGAATTTATTTCATTACACAAATTTTTGGAAATATTGAATTGTGTGGAAGTACGAATAACTTGATTCGAAGTGACATCATTTTTTAAGTCCTGCAATTGTATAGTCACTTGTTTTATTTCCATGTATAACGATATATATTTATAAGCTAAATATATTATAGATAGTATTAAAATTAGGAAAAAAATGTATATCATTTTTAGCTATCCTCACTTTTAGTTTAGATATCTCGTCTTTTTAATTATCAAATTTCCTATAATTAAAAAGACTACCCCTAAACCTATACCGACCATCCAACACTCTAAATGAATAACGCTTGTATCTGTAGCGTATTCTTGAAATATTTTTTCAAAAAATTTTGTAGGAGAATAATTGTATAGAATAATCCATTTTTTATTAATAAATTTTAGCAGTTCTAACAAACCACCACCATAGTAATAAATAAAAATAGTTAAGAGAACAGAAAATGCACCATTTATTTTTAAACTATTCAATAGGTGAGATAATGCTAAAGCGCCAAAGATTAAAGGTGACATATTAATTAATGAGATTATAAAATTATTTAATGTTTTATAGTCTTTTTCAAACAAAAGTGAACCGAAAAGTATACTTACAATAGTACAAATTAAACATAATATAAAGAAATAAAAGAGAAATATTATAAACTTTCCGTAATAAATAGTATCTAATGAAATATCGAAAGAAATGCTTTGTTTTACTATGTTTTTGTTCTCTTTATTGTTGACTATTAAATTCATTGCTGAACCAATGGCAATGATAAAGAGTCCTGAGGAAACAACATTAACAAGAAAGAATTTTAAATTAGCGTATGGGAATTTAAAAGTAGTTTTATCAAAGTATACTAATGTAAAAGCGGCTAATATAATTAGTGTTGCACATATTATTGTGTATAAATATATGCTTTTGCTATGTAATAATCTATAATTCTCACTTTTGATATAATTAATCAATTTCATCACCTCTTTTAATATTTAAGAAGTAATCTTCTAGATTAGATACTTCAATTTTAAATTCATATACATCTATATTATTTTCAATTAGTATCTTATTAATTAAGTTATAATCAATCGAACTTTGATATACAATTATTTCTTGCGCATTAATTACCCTGTAATCAATATTTTTTATATTTTCTTCTAAAACTTGAGAAGTTTTTGATGTATTATCAACGCGTATTAACAGCTGTTGTTTACTTTCTTGGGTTAACTTTTCTTTACTAATATCTTTAATAATTTTACCTTTATCAATGAAGACAAATCTATCAGCTACTTGTTGTAATTCATTTAATATATGACTAGACAAAAGGAAAGTAATACCGTGTTCTTGATTTAACCGGAGAATTAAATTCCTAAAGTCTTTTATTCCCTGTGCATCTAATCCGTTTATTGGTTCATCCAAAATTAATAAATCAGGTCCATTTAATAGAGCTAAAGCTAATCCTAGCCTTTGTTTCATACCTAAAGAGTATGTTTTAAATTTTTTATTAACGTTTTCTAATTCCACCGCTTTAAGAACTTCAGTAATATCTTTAGTATTTGAAATACCTCTTTGGATACTAAAATACTTCAAATTCTGAAAGGCTGTGAAATTATTAATAAAATCAGGATGTTCAATCATGAATCCTATTCGCTTACGCATTTGATTTTTTATATCGGATTTTTTATTAAATAATTCTATATTTCCACTATCAGCTTTAATTTGATTTGCTAATAATTTAAAAAAGGTAGATTTACCAGCACCATTTCTACCTATTAAAGCACAAACTTCACCTTTATGTAGTTCGAAATTTGTCGGTAATAATCCATGATTGTCTTTATATTTTTTACTTAAGTCTTTTGTTTTGATTACTAGATTCATAATATTCGCCCCTTTCCAAAAGACAATTTAAGTATAAATGGAAAGGTCTTAAATTCCTTTAAGTAAAATATAAAGAAAGTATAAAGAAAATTATTCTATTATAAATCCAATCCCCCATACAGTTTTAATGTAAGATCGGTTAGTATAGGTACTCAATTTTTTTCTAATATTTGATACGTGGACATTAACCGTATTATCATCTCCCAAATAAAGCCCTTGAATTTTTTCATAAATCTTTTGTTTTGATATTGGTTTTTCAGGAGTTTTCATTAATAAGCATAAAATATCATATTCTTTATTTGTTAATTCGATTTTATTTTTATTTAAGTAAACATTTCTAGTCGATTTATCTATACTTAATTCTTTCCATACTAATAAATTTTGAGGTGGAGATTGATTTAAATTTCTTAATTGAACTTCAACTCGTGCAGATAATTCTTTATTATTAAAAGGTTTTGTTAAATAATCATCTGCTCCTTTATTTAATAATCGAACTTTTTCTTCAACTTCAGTTTTAGCTGATACAACAATAATTCTGCTCATTAAGTGTTTTTTTATATAAGTGAGTAATTCTTCTCCCTCAATATGAGGTAACATTAAATCTAGCAATATTAAATCGTAATTATGTGTTTTTAAATACTCTAAAGCTTCATTTCCTGAATAAACTATAGTAGTTTTAATTTTCATTTTTGTTAATGTTAATGACAAAATATGTGCAATATCTATATCATCTTCAATAATTAAAGCATTATATTCCATAAACCTAAGTCCTCTTTCTTCAATGGAAGTTTTTAATTATATTATATATTTTGGTTCTGTTGCAAAGTTGAATCTATAGTATAATTTTAACAAAAAGGAGTCTTCTGTATGAACTATTTCAGATATAAACAATTTAACAAGGATGTTATCACTGTAGCCGTTGGCTACTATCTAAGATATGCATTGAGTTATCGTGATATATCTGAAATATTAAGGGAACGTGGTGTAAACGTTCATCATTCAATGGTCTACCGTTGGGTTCAAGAATATGCCCCAATTTTATATCAAATTTGGAAGAAAAAGCATAAAAAAGCTAATTACAAATGGCGTATTGATGAGACGTACATCAAAATAAAAGGAAAATGGAGCTATTTATATCGTGCCATTGATGCAGAGGGATATACATTAGATATTTGGTTGCGTAAGCAACGAGATAATCATTCAGCATATGCGTTTATCAAACGTCTCATTAAACAATTTAGTAAACCTCAAGAGGTAATTACAGATAAGGCACCTTCAACGAAGGTAGCAATGGCTAAAGTAATTAAAGCTTTTAAACTTAAACCTGACTGTCATTGTACATCGAAATATCTGAATAACTTCATTGAGCAAGATCACCGTCATATTAAAGTAAGAAAGACAAGGTATTAAAGTATCAATACAGCAAAGAATACTTTAAAAGGTATTGAATGTATTTACGCTCTATATAAAAAGAACCGCAGGTCTCTTCAGATCTACGGATTTTCGCCATGCCACGAAATTAGCATCATGCTAGCAAGTTAAGCGAACACAGACATGATAAATTAGTGGTTAGCTATATTTTTTACTTTGCAACAGAACCTTTTAATTTTATTGTATTTGATAACGCTTTATTTTTTGATAGCATGGAAAGTGAGTTTTATATCAGGGAGATGTATGAATGAAATTTAGAAAATTAGGGATGTTAGGTTTGTCTTCTTTTATTATTTTAAGTGCTTGTGGTCAAAATACAGACAATAATCATAAAAAAGACAGTGATCAAACACAGGAAAGGGATAAAAAATCAGATGAAACTGAAAAGCAATCAAATGATGAAGTAGCAGAAAACAATCAAAATACAAAGCATCAACCTCAAGGTGAGTCTAATGCTGCAGAAACAACAAATGAAGCAAATAATCAAATTAGTCAACCTATAACAATTGATGAAGCAAAATCTATTGCTTTTAACTCCGAAGATATACTCAATTTTACTCAAAATAAAGATGATCTAATTTACAATAAAGATAAAAGTAATGATGATAAAATTTTTATTGAAACGCCTTTTGGTGGGATAAACGACTCCGTTAAGCACCACGCCATTATAGATAGAAATACAGGAAAAATTATCAAAACGGGTGGCGCTATTACACATCCAGATGGTCCTATAGAAGCGGAAAACGGTTATATAGATAAAGATATTTATAATTCAACTGCTGATTTCTACAATACTTACGTATACAAAAAAGGAATGCCTAAGTTTGAAACTGCCAATTCTGATGTACCAGAACAAAAATATAAAGAACTTTCAAAAATCGTAGGTAATTATTGGCAAAAAGAACAAGGATATGACAATGAGTCAAATCAATCAATATCAAATAACAACCAGTCTCAAAATAAAAAAGAAAATAATCAAACAGATAATGATAGTAAACAATCAACGAATGAAAATACAAAAAATGAACAAAACCGAGACAACATTGAAGAAGATAATAATAAATCAAATCAAAAACAAAATAATGAAGAACAGCAAGAAAATAGTAACGAGGAAGCTTCGCAAAATGAGGAACGTGAGGATCCAAATCAACAAATAGAACAACCATCTAGCGAAGATAAGCAAAATCCAGATGCAGCACAAGAAAATAATAACCAAAACAATGATGAAAATACTGATGGTAACAACTATGAAAATGAACAATCTCAAGATGTAGAATCAAAAAGTTCAGAAAATGACAAAGAAACTTCAAACGCTTCATAAATATAAAAATATTATTATCAAAAGGAGTCTTTAATTGGTTAGTGTTACACAAAGAATTTCACAAATTAAACAACCCCGTGGTGGGTATTTAAACAGAAAATCATTTGAAGTTAAGCAACTAGAACCAGAAACATTTATAGATACAAAATATGAAAATATAGCACCTCAAACAATTGGTTTAGTCGTAGACTACCTTACTCGTATGGTTATAAATCAAGACAAAGAAAAATCATTTGCCATATCGTTAACTGGCGCAAAATTAGCTGGGGAATTACAAACAGCCGAATCATTGTTAAAAGATATTAATGGTAATGATGATCTATCTATTATTAAAGCATGTCAATTGGTAAATTACGATTATAGAGCAGGAAGCAGGCCTAAAGAATTTAAAATTCCAGATCAAGACACAATTAATAATATAAAATCACTTATAAACAGAAGTCTTTCATTTTTTAATCAAATTGGTGAAGTTAAAATGGATGGTTTCAAATTTGAGGGGGGTTATACACGCATTATTGATAGTGGAGATGGCGACTTTCTAACTGAAGATACTTTGTGGGATTTTAAAGTTTCAAAACAACTACCACAGAAAAACAGTACGCTTCAATTAGTGATATATTATTTAATGGGTAAGACATCTCAAAAGCCTACCTTTGAGAATATACGTTACATTGGTATTTATAATCCAAGATTCAACCAAATTTATAAATATGATATGACACAGGCTGATTCAGAAATGATTGAAACAATCCAAAAACGTGTTATTGGATACGATTAATATAAATATATGAAACATTTTAAGGGATGGTGTATTTGAAAATGAAAAAAGCAATAACTAGTTTAGCAGTAGCTACATTGTTGTTATCAGCTTCAGGTGTTGTTAAAGCAGCTGAAAATAAAGAAGATTGGGATGAACCTGTTTTTATTAAAGGCGCTGACTTAGAAGGGCAAGATTTACAACAAACTGAGAATGATCTAGGCGTTGATGATAACTATGAAACTTATAATGTTAACGTCAATGATGTGAGTAATTATATCCCAAACAGCAGTAATCTAAGTTATATTTATTCAAGTGCAACAATTGAACATAAAAAATGGGGTAAGGGTGTTGATGTGAAAATTGATACACCAGATAACATTACAAAAGTGACATCTGAACAATATCAAAATGCTGCAATTACGGCAGGAATTAAAAACGCAGAAATACATATAGCTTCTGTCGACCAAGTAACTGGTGAAGGTGCTTTAGCTGGTATTTATAAAGTATATGAAGAAAAAGGTAACGACCTCAACGCTGAAGATATTCAAAATTCTAATCAAGAAATGAATGACTTAGGTAGAATTTCAGAAGAAAATAAAGGTAAAGATGGATATTCAGATGAAGCTTTGAATGCTTCAATAGCAGATATTAAAGAACAACTTGCAGATATTAAACAAAATCAAGATAAACAAATAACACAACAACAAGTTGAAGACACGGTCAATAAAGTACTCGATGAACGTGGCTTGTCAGAAATATTATCAGAAAATCAAATTCAAATGATTAATAATAATATGGTGAATGTGGCAAACTCTAATGCCTTAACTTCTGATCCAAAAGCATTTAAACAAAATGCAAAAGATGTATTAAAAAATATTGAAAAAAACTCAGATGATTTATTGAATAAAGCAAAAGATAAAGCCAAGGATTTGAATACAGAAGAAAATAGAAATCTCCTTCAACGCATATGGGACGGTATTGTGGAAATTATTCAATCTATCATTCAATTTTTCTCTAATCTGTTAAATAAATTATAGAGTTGTTTAAAAAGAGAGGACAAAATCTGCCCTCTCTTTTTTAGCAAAATCACTAATAAGGAGAAGCATATCATAAGTGAGAAAGTTTTTTAATCAACTTCGTAAATAAAATTTTTATAGTAACTATTGTTATGTTTTCATTATTTTAAATTAAAAAAATAGATTTCGATAAATTAATATATAACGGGTGATAAATGATGAAATATTGGATTATTCCATGTAATGTTAAAGATTATGATGTTATAGGTGCATTCAATAAATTAAGTGAAATCGATTGGAAACAAAGTAATAATATGAAATCAGCAGCGGTTGGAGATATGGTTTTGATTTATCTTTCCCGTCCCTATTCATGTATTAAATATATATGTAAAATTAAAGAAGTGAATAAGCCAAAATCTACAATTGAAGATAGCGATTATATTATGAAAGGTGATAATTATGTTAATTATGGTAATTATATGCAACTTGAATTACTTGAAAGTATAAACGAATTGTTATTAACCCATGAAAATTTAAAATTAAATGGATTAAAAGGTAATATTCAAGGTCCAAGATCATTAAAAGATAATTTATTAAGTTTCGTACTAGAAAAAATATCTCCTATTCTTAATAATACAAATAAGGATGAAATTGAACTTGAAAATATTGAATATAAAGAAGGAAAAGTTCAAGTTAAATATGGTATTAAATTTGAAAGGAACCATTATTTAAGACAGAAAGCGATTGAAATTCATGGAACTAGTTGCAAAGTTTGTGGTTTTAATTTTGAAAAAATGTATGGCAATATTGGAAAGAATTTTATTGAGATTCATCATATTAAGCCGATGTATACTATTAGAAAAGAAATCTCTGTCAATCCAGAAACGGATTTAATACCATTGTGTTCTAATTGTCATAAAATGATACATAGAAAAAAAGCCAAGCCTCTAACATTAGAAGAATTAAAAAGTAAAATTTTAATTAAAGAAGAATAAAAATGAATCAAATTGATAAATAGAATAACACTTTAAATACCTTACCTAGATTACAGTCTAAAGTTGGATACGATGAAAGCAATTTTTCATATTTAATTAATTTAAAAATACTATTAAATAGAAAGACAATATTTTTTATTTTGGAGGAACATATTTGGGGACCCTATTTAGTCTGATTACTTTTATATTATTATTAGTCCTAACGGCATTTTTCGTAGCGACAGAGTTTGCTATCGTGAAAGTCAGAGAAACAAGAATTGCACAATTGTCTAATGCAGGAGAGAAGAAAGCAATCGCTGCTAAAAAAGTTGTCGATCATCTTGACGAATACTTAGCTGCCTGTCAATTAGGTATTACCATTACCGCTTTAGGTATTGGTATGGTCGGGGAATCCACATTTGAATTTATTTTACACCCACTATTCAGTAGTATAGGTATTCCTGAAGCATGGATACATCCATTTACTATTGGTGGTGCGTTTGTTATCGCGACATTTTTACATGTAGTTGTAGGTGAGATGGCGCCTAAGACCATTGCGATTCAAAAAGCTGAGTATATTACATTACTCTTTGCGAAGCCAATCATCTTTTTCTATAAAATAATGTATCCATTTATTTGGCTATTAAATGGTGCAGCACGATTAATCTTGAAAATGTTCAACATGAAACCAGCTAAAGAGAGTGAGGTATTCCACTCTGAAGAAGAATTAAAACAATTAATTCAAGATAGCCATGAAGGTGGCGAAATTAATGACAGTGAGTTACATCATATTAATCAAGCATTTAAATTCGATAATTTAGTCGCAAAAGATATTATGATCGATCAAGAACATGTCAAAACACTCAATTTAAATACACGTTTTGATGATGCGATTCAACAAATTAAAGTAGATGCATTTACAAGATATCCAGCCATTAAAGATGATCAAATTGTTGGTTTTATCCATTCCAAGTCATTATTTAATGTGGATCAGCCATCTAAGTTAGCGACATTTGTTAATCCAATTATCAACGTTAAACTGAATACGCCATTGAAGCACATTTTGGAAATGATGAAAAAGAAAAAAGTTCATATTGCTGCAGTTTATGATGATGCTGATTTCAAAGGTATCATTACTTTAGAAAATATTCTTGAAGAAATCGTTGGCGATATTGAAGATGAATATAATTAATACAACTGTTTATACTGACCCTATCATTGAGATTTGAAAGTTTGAATGATAGGGCATTTTTTATTTAGCGACTTTAAACATTGACATCTGACTCAACTTGTAACTATAACGATTACATGAGATGAAAAAATTGAAAATTAGTATTTGTCTAACAAGTATTATTGATTAAACGAGTCATTTAAGACTAGATGATTTATTGTTATAGATATATTCATGATGACTACCGTATTGAATATTTATGTAAACATATTCAAGCTGCTATCGAAGCAGTAGATAAAGACGTTGATAAAGGAAAAGCGATTCGCTTTTTACAAAATTTATTAAATATAAGTAGTGAACAAACGATTGTATTAGGTGATGGTTTAAATGATATTCCTTTAGTTGAGCATGCACGATACAAAGTTGCTATGGACAACGCTTATCCAGAACTTAAAAGTAAAGCAAATTTAAGTTCAATTAATAATGATAGAGATGACGTAATAGAAACATTGAATACATTACTTATAAATGACGATAATCATAGTGAATGAAACAATATGTAATTAACTTTTATACGATAAACCGCATCATAAAGGAATTTTGAACGTATCAGAACATATGAGGTTTATAAGAATTGCTGTTATGTTTTTTGAACACATCAATAAATAAAAAAGGCATGTACTGTGTAAAATATTTATTAAATTATATAAATTTATATATATATAAATATTTTTTAAATATATATTTATTCAATAATATAAAAAGGACTATAAGCTATATCTAAATACTTATAGTCCTTTTTCATTAGCATAAATATATAATTATTAAGAAAGTTGTATATCTTTGTAACCTTCGTTTACATTAATAATGTTGTGATAACCTTTGTGTTCTAAAATACCAATAGCTATAGAACTTCTAATACCAGATTGACAGTGTACATAAATAACATCGTTTTTATTGAAAGGTAAATCTGTTTCTAAAAGTTTGCCGTGTGGTACATGAACCGCTTGAGATAAATGGCCATTATTCCATTCATTATCATTACGTACATCTAATATATGTGATTCGTTACCTGTAATGTCTTCACTATGAATGGAACGTGTTTGAATCTTAGATTGAGGTAATTGATATCCAGCAACATCATCGTATCCAATGAGTTGTAAGGTGTGTGTTGCTTTTGAAATAAGGTGATAGTCTCCAATCAAGTTAATTTCTTGATCATAGTTTAGATACCAGCCAATTTGATTGATGAAATTTTTATCATATGGAATATTGATTGTACCTTCAATATGTCCACCATGATAAGCCTCCTTACTGCGGAGATCAAAAGTTAATCTGTTTGTATTTGTAGCTGGATAAACCGTATAAGGTTGATATAAATTCATACCGAATTGATTAATTTTTTTCATTTGTGCAAAATGATGTGGTGGTGCAGGTTGGTCAGAAATGAGTTTATCGATAAAGGTAGCTTCGTTATTTTCAGAAAAAGCCCAGTTCGTTTGTTTTTCATAGCCAAGCGTAGATGTTGGAATAGCACCTAAAGATTTACCACAAGGACTACCAGCGCCATGACCAGGCCAAATTTGAATGTAGTCTGGCAAGTCTTTAATACTTTCAATCGATTTAAACATTTGTTTAGCGCCTATTTCAGATGATCCTTCTACTTTAACCGCTTTTTCTAGTAAATCAGGTCTACCGATATCTCCTACAAAAATAAAATCACCACTGAATAGTCCCATTGGAACTTGTGCTCCAGCACCTTCGTCAGTAAGTAAAAAACTTATACTTTCTGGCGTGTGACCAGGTGTGTGAAGCACTTTTAATTTTATATTTCCTACATAAATATCATCATTATGTTGAACAAAATGAGTGTGGTTAGGCATATTTTTATAACCTAATGTGTCATCACTTTCACCTGATACATAAATATTAGCATTTAACTTTATAGCAACATCTCTAATTCCTGAAGCAAAATCTGCATGTATATGTGTTTCAGCTGCATGAGTAATGGTTAAACCTTCTTCATCAGCAACTCGAATATATGAAGATAAGTCACGAATAGGATCAATAATCATGGCTTCTCCAGTTTTTTGACAACCGATTAAATAAGATGCTTGAGATAAATGTTTATCATAAAATTGTTTAAAAAACATAATATCATTCCTTTCTAATTATATAAATAAATTGTGATTAGCTTGTTCTGTATATCCAATATATGCACCTACGCCACCGTATTCTACATCATCGCGTAATTCTTCTTTTGTAATGCCCATCACATCCATACTCATTGTACAAGCGATAAGTTTAACACCTTGCTCAACCGCTTGATCAATAAGAGAAGGTAAAGTATCGACATTTTTCTTTTTCATGACATAACGCATCATTAGATTGCCTAAACCAAACATATTCATTTTAGAAATAGGCATGTTAATTGGTGAATTTGGAAGCATGAAGTCAAAAAGTTTTGCAATACCTTTTTTCTTAATGCGTTGACTTTGAATTTTTTTAAGTGCATTTAAGCCCCAAAATGTGCAAAAGATGGTTACATCTCTACCTGCAGCTTTAGCACCATTAGCAATAATCATTGCTGCAACTGCTTTATCTAGCTCGCCGCTAAATAAAACAATCGTTGTTCCACTTTTCGTGTGTGTCACTTCTATATTTTTATTTTCTTCTTTTTGAATAATAGCGCGAATTTCATTACCAGAATCATTGAGTCTAACAAGTGTATGTCCAGTTTGTTTGACCCAACTTTTAATATCATTTAAAAATCCGTGATCAGTCACAACAACTTCTATTTGATCACCAATAGCGATGTTTTTGATTTCTTTACTAATATTAACAATAGGTCCTGGACATTGTAGATTACTATAATTGAACATCTTACGATTATCTTTAATTTCTCTATCTTCTTTTACTTTAGATAAATTATCATTATGATGTTGTTGTTCGTATGCGGTATAACCTCCGTCTAAATTCACCACATCGTATCCGCGTTGTGCAAGAAATTGACTGGCTTTTCTACTTCGATTACCACTTTTACAATAGATATAGTAAGTTTTATTTTTGCTTTGTTTAAAAGTCTCTATATTTTCAACTGAATGTAATAAAGCATTTTTAATGTGTCCTAATTCAAATTCTTCAGGCTGTCGAACGTCAATTAATTGACCCTTAGAACCCAATTCTTCTAATTCCTTTTTAGTGAAATCATTAATGTGTTTCGTTTCATATTGTGACATAATTACCTCCTTTTAAATACCTATGGGGGTATATTATAACGAATTAGATAGTTTGTCAAATACCTATGGGGGTATTTGACAAAATAAAATTTAATCAATATGATGTAATTATTAAAAATGAATGTGGAGTGAAATATATTGGAATATAATAAAAAGATGATTAATCGTATTCATCGCATACAAGGACAGCTTAATGGAGTCATTAAAATGATGGAGGAAGAAAAAAATTGTAAAAACGTCATTAGTCAATTAAGTGCCTCTAAAAGTTCTATTCAACGGTTAATGGGTATTATCATTAGTGAAAACTTAGTAGAATGCGTCAAAATGTCTGAAGAAAATAGTGAAGATTCTCAGGCACTAATTAATGAAGCAGTTGAATTATTGATAAAAAGTAAATGATAAGTATAACAACAATTATAGTAATGTTAGTTATTGGTATCTTAGGAGGATTTATTTCTGGATTAGTCGGTATAGGGGGAGCCATTGTTATTTACCCAGCTCTCTTATTATTACCACCATTATTTGGTTTACCTACTTATAGTGCTTATATTGCTTCAGGATTAACTTCAAGTCAGGTGTTTTTTAGTACATTGAGTGGATCTTTAAACGCATATAAAAATAAAAATTTTTCTAGAACGCTTATACTTAATATGGGAAGTGGAATGGTAATAGGTAGTATGCTAGGTGCAATCTTAGCGAATTTAATAAATGTTCAGTTTGTTAATACGGTTTATATTATTATTGCATTACTAGCTCTTATTCTAATGTTTATAAAAGTTACACCATCTACTAGTCATATTAAGTTTAATCGTCTACTTTTAATTACAATAGGTGGTATCATCGGTTTGGTATCTGGTATTGTAGGAGCTGGTGGCGCATTTATTATTATTCCAGTACTACTTGTTATATTTAAATTACCAATGAACATGGTAGTTACAAATAGTATTGTAATTGCATTCATCTCTTCTATTGGAGCATTTATGATTAAATTATTACAGGGTTATATTCCTATCAATAGTGCAATACCGTTAATTTTAGGTAGTATACTATTTACGCCTCTAGGTATGAAAATGGGCCAGAAAATACCTGACTATATTCAAAAAACGATAATATGTATTTTAATCGTCGTTGCAATTATTAAGTTGATATTTTAAAAACATGGGAGTGGGACAACATTCATTTTGAACTTGATTGAATATATAGTATATTTAATAAAATGCAGCTATTGTGGCGTAGAATTTAAGAATCAAAAAATGATTAATATAGTTTGAAAAGACTGAATATAAATACTAGAAAAATAGCCAGTAAATGAGTTTATTATGAATTCATTTCTTGACTCTTTCAAATAATACTATGAGAAAAATGGTGCAAAACTTATGGTGGGGTGCAGGTTATAATATTGTTGCTGTACCTTTAGCAGCTGGTATTTTAGCATTTATCGGCTTGATTTTATCACCTGCAATAGGTGCTATTTTAATGTCACTAAGTACGGTTATCGTTACAATTAATGCCTTTACATTAAAATTAAAATAAAAGATAGGAGTTTTATTATGATTAAAAAATTATTTTTTATGATATTAGGATCATTACTAATATTATCAGCTTGCTCCAATAATGATGAAAAAGATAAAGACACTAATGACCAAAAAAGTGAGAGCCATATGAAGCATAATGATGAAAGTAAAGTTCCTGAAGATATGACATCGACTAATGAGGGTGAATTTAAAGTAGGAGATAAAGTAACGATTACAGCAGGGCATATGCCAGGTATGAAAGGTGCAGAAGCTACTGTAAAAGGTGCGTATAAAACATATGCTTATGTTGTAAGTTATAAACCCACAAATGGAAATGAAAAAGTAAGCAATCATAAATGGGTCGTAAACGAAGAGATTAAAGATGCACCTAAAGATGGATTTAGTAAGGGCG
>NZ_KV826307.1:24184-40506 GCF_001835895.1 Staphylococcus sp. HMSC034C12
AGTTGATTACAAATCCAAAGATAATGGTAAAATCATTAAAAATCATAAATGGATGACAGGAAATGAATTGAAAGCACGATAAAAATCTAGTTCTAGATTGAGAAATAAATAGATATAAAGATATCCTCCTTAATCAATAATTTAAATAACTTATTATTGTTAAGGAGGATATTTTTTAGTGTGTAAATTAAAAAGAATTTTAGAAGAATAACATTTATCAAAAAACTGTTCATTACCTTATTAAATGAAATTATATAATTAAAAACCGCATCATTAACCGATATGCAGAAGCATATCATAAATAAAACTAAAAAATAGATTATGGAAAATATATCTTTGGAGAGTGTCGAATGAAAGACATAGAAGTAGAAAAAAGCCTATAAGATGATGAAAGAACAGGATAAAATAAATTTTGGTAAATACCATAAGACACTATTACATATACATACTCTAAGCTCATATGATTTCAAATTATATGATGAATGGAATAAACAATATTTCTATCTATTAGCGAAGATGAAATATTTAGAATTGCTAAAAAAGAAAGTATTCTTTACAGTGGGTATTCTAATATAAATGATTTAAAGGAATTAGATATTTTTAAGAACTATAAGAATCTAAAGGAAATGCTTTCTTATTTTATTTTGGTATACAGCATATATACTAATGGAATATCAATAATTGTTGTTACAGATCATAGTACTGTGTGAAGAGTGGAATAAAGAATTCTGTATGGCTTCTGTTCTACTCTTTTTTATTAAAAATATATAATAAAGAATTTTTTAAAATAGTAAAATTTATACTTTGATTAACTTTTGACATAATTATGAACATCTAAATAAGTAAAAATCAAATATTTGAAATTGTGTTAATATGAATGTAGAAACTAAAGTAATAATTTCATTTAAAATAACTTTTAAATTTTATATACATATTAGCGTTGTGATACACGTATAGAGGGGGAATCAAAAGTGGAAACGCTAATGATTAAAGCAATGGGGACGGTGATACGTTTATCGATTGAACATCAACATTCGAACACATTACTTCAAGAAGCTGAATTAAAAATTCATGATTGGGAATCTCAATTTAGTGCTAATGATCCAAAATCAGATTTGATGAATGTGAATCAACATGCAGGTATCGCACCAGTCAAGGTTAATCCTGAGATGTTTAACATGATACGTTATGGTTATGAAATTACACTATCTTCTAATTTTAAGATGAACATATTGATAGGGCCATTAGTTAAATTATGGAAAATTGGTTTCAAAGATGCATTGAAACCTAAAGAAGAAGATATACAACGCGCTTTAATGTGTATGAATCCTGAAAATCTTGTTCTAAATTCAAAGACACATGAAGTATTTCTTACACAACCAGGAATGGAGATTGATTTAGGAGCCATTGTAAAAGGCTATTTTGCTGATCAATTACAGCAATACTTTTTATCTCATGGTGTAGCTTCTGCCATTATCGATTTAGGTGGTAATGTTTTAACAATTGGTAGACAACCGGAAACTTTAGAAAAATGGCATGTAGGTGTACGCAATCCTTTTTATAAAGATGCATTATCACTCGTTACATTAAATGTAGAGCATCAATCAGTTGTTACTTCCGGCATCTATGAACGCTATTTCATACAGGAACATCAATTATTTCATCATATTTTGGATTCCAATACAGGATATCCTGTAGATAATGATATCGTTAGCGTGACAATCATATCTGATCATGGGATTGATGGCGAGGTATGGAGTACAATTTGTAGTTTTGGTCAATCACAACAAAATATTGAATTATTAAACCTCATAGATGGTGTTGAAGGCATCATTGTGACAAGAGATGGAAACGTTTTAATGACTTCAAAAATGCAGAGGTATTTATAAAATTTTAAAGAATACTCATAAAGAGTATTTTATTTTTAAGTATAAATGTGAAAAAAATCACAATGTCTTAGGAGGAATTGCTATGAGTAAAGAATTATTTGATACTTTTAAATTTAAATGTGGTGCCGAATTAAAAAATAGAGTATTAATGGCGCCCATGACTATCCAAGCTGGATATTTTGATGGAAGTGTTACATCAGAAATGATTGATTATTATCAATTTAGGGCTGGTGATGCTTCAGCAATTATTGTTGAAAGTTGTTTTGTTGAAAACCATGGGAGAGGCTTCCCAGGGGCTATAGGTATTGATAACGATGACAAAATACCTGGACTTAAACGTCTAGCAGAAGCGATTCAATCTAAGGGGTCAAAAGCGATTTTACAACTTTATCATGCTGGAAGAATGGCGAATCCTAAGTTCAATGAAGGTGAACAACCCATATCTGCGAGTCCTATTGCAGCATTAAGACCTGATGCGGTACCACCAAGAGAAATGACACATGCTCAAATCAATCAGATGATAGAAGATTTCGGAGAAGCGACACGTCGTGCTATAGAAGCAGGATTTGATGGTGTTGAAATTCATGGTGCCAACACATACTTATTACAACAATTTTTCTCTCCGCATTCTAATCGAAGAGAAGATACATGGGGAGGCAGTCGTGAAAAACGTACGCGATTCCCAATCGAAGTACTAACAAAAGTTCAACATGTCGTTGCTGAAAATGAAGCCTCTCATTTTATAATAGGATATCGATTCTCACCTGAAGAAATTGAAGAGCCAGGCATACGTTTTGAAGATACAATGTTTTTACTAAATACTTTAGCAAAATATGAACCCGATTACTTCCATATATCAGCAAACAGTTACCAACGTACGTCCATAGTGAATCAAGAAGATACAGAACCTTTAATTAATAAATATCATAAAATGAAAAGTGCACAGTTGGCACAAATTCCATTAATTGGTGTTGGTAGTATTGCGCAACGAAAAGATGCAGAACATGCCCTTGAACTCGGTTATGATCTTTTAAGCGTTGGAAAAGCCTATTTAATAGAACCTCAATGGACGGATAAAATTTCACAAAACGAAGAAGTTGAACAATTTGTCGATATACATGACCAAAAAGTACTTCACATACCATCTCCTCTGTGGAAAGTGATGGACTTCATGATTTTAGATAAAGAAGAAGAACATCGTAAATATGAAAGATTAAAAGCACTACAAAATAAAAAAGTGAAATTTAACAAAGGCACGTATCATGTTTATGCAAAAGGTCATAATGGCAATCTACCAATGAAAGTTCAATTGTCGGAAGATAAAATTGTAAGTATTGAAGTAGATGATAGTGGAGAGTCTGAAGGTATAGCGAACCCAGTTTTTGAACGTTTACCTCAAGATATCATCAATGGACAAACGTTAAATGTCGATGTCATATCAGGTGCGACAGTAACAAGTGAAGGCATCGTGCAGGGCATTGCAGATGCAATTGAACAAGCAGGCGAAGATCCAGATATTTTACGAGCACGTCCTAAACCAGTTGTTCAGTGGTCTGATGAGGTCGTTGAAGAGACGACTGACGTAGTCGTGATTGGTACAGGTGGTGCTGGTTTAAGTGCAGCAGCTACGGTTTTAGACGAAGGAAAAGAAGTCATCATGCTTGAGAAATTTGCGGCTATAGGTGGCAATACCATCCGAACAGGTGGTCAAGTCAATGCTGCTGAGCCTAAATGGCAAAGTGCATTCCCTGCACTCGCTGGTGAAAAAGACACATTGATACAGTTATTAAATCATGATGAAAAGGATATAGATGAGGCTTATCTTGAAGATTTCAATACTTTAAAGCGTCAAATTAAAGATTACCTTGAAAAAAGTAGCAATAAAGATGATTATCTTTTCGATTCTGTTGAATTACATCGCATTCAAACGTATCTAGGTGGAAGACGTAAAGATCGTAATAATGTCGAAATTTCAGGTGATTATGATTTAGTTAAAACACTCACAGATAATGTTTTGGAATCAGTATACTGGTTGAAAGATAAAGGGGTACATTTTGATCGTTCATTTGTAGATATGCCTGTTGGTGCACTATGGCGTCGTGGTCATAAACCAATGAAAGCACAAGGTTTAGAGTACATTGAAAATCTAGGAGATTACGTTAAACATCATCATGGTCGTATTTTTACAGAAACTACTGCAGAAAAATTAATTAAAGAAGGTAATCAAGTTGTTGGTATTGAAGCACGTAAAGCAAATGGTGCTAAAGTTAAGATTCACACTCGTCACGGCGTAGTGTTGGCCACAGGTGGTTTTGGAGCGAATACTAAAATGATACAACAATATAATACGTATTGGGATAACATTCCAGATGATATTAAAACAACAAATTCTCCTGCAATTACAGGTGATGGTATACGTTTAGGTGTGCAAGCAGGCGCTGACATCGTAGGTATGGGATTCTCTCAAATGATGCCGATTTCTGATCCTAAGACAGGTGCATTATTCACAGGATTAATCGTGACACCTTCAAACTTCGTCTTCGTTAATAAGGAAGGACATCGTTTTGTTAACGAATTTGAAAGTAGAGATGTATTATCTAAGGCAGCATTAGAACAAAAAGACGGCATCTTCTATATTATTGCAGACGCAAATATTAAAGCGCTAGCTATGAATACGACTGAAGACAAAATCGATCAAGAATTAGAAGATGGCACTTTAATAAAGGCTAATACCTTAGAAGAGTTAGCTCAAAAATTAAACATAGATACAACTACTTTTGTGAATACGATTGAAAGATATAATACTTTCGTAGAACAAGGACATGATGAAGATTTTAATAAAAATGCATTTGATTTAAAAATCGAAAAAGCACCATTCTATGCGACACCACGAAAACCTGCAATACATCATACTATGGGTGGTTTAAAAATCAACACACATGCACAAGTCGTTGATGTAGAAGGTCATATCATTAAAGGATTGTATGCAGCTGGTGAAGTTGCTGGTGGTATACATGCAGGTAACCGTTTAGGTGGTAATGCACTGGCAGATATTTTCACTTTTGGTCGCATTGCCGGTCAAAGTGCTGTAATGAAATAAAGGAGAACAGGAGGGCGTTTAATGATGAGTGAACAGTTTAATAAAGGAAAACAACTCATTGTAGCGATTATTTTAGGGATTCTCACATATTGGTTATTTGCACAGTCTTTCTTGAATATCGCACCACATGTGCAACGTTTCTATGATGTAGATATGAGTATTGTTAACATTGCGGTCAGTCTTACATCACTCTTAACTGGTGTGTTTATAGTTGTAGCAGGAGGTTTATCTGATAAGATAGGTCGAGTTAAAATTACTTACGCAGGTTTGATACTTAGTATACTTGGGTCTATTGCATTGATTATATCTCATGCGCCACTTTTATTATTGGTAGGTCGTGTGTTACAAGGCTTATCTGCAGCATGCCTACTTCCGGCAACTATTGCGTTAATTAATTCATTCTTTCATGGTGAAGAAAGACAAAAGGCACTAAGTTATTGGTCATTTGGTTCATATGGTGGAACAGGATTAGCATCACTATTTGCTGGAATGATAGCCACTTTTATTGGGTGGCGTTGGATTTTCGTGTTGTCAATCATTTTCTCAATTCTTGCCTTAATATTGCTTAAAGGCATACCAGAATCTAAAGATGAATCTGCACATAATAAAAAATTTGATATTATCGGTATCATTATTTTTGTCATTATGATGTTAAGTATTAACATAGTAATAACGCAAGGTGATAGAATTGGATGGTTAAATCCTATTATTGTAATATTAATTGCCATATTCATTGTGACATTAATAGCTTTCTATATATTTGAAAAACGTCAAAATGAACCTTTCATAGATTTTAGTTTATTTTCAAATAATATTTATATTGGCACAACATTAGCTAATTTAATGGTGAATATGGATATAGGCTCACTTGCATTATTTAATATCTATGTTCAAGATGATAAACATTTAACAGGCGCACAAGCGGGTTTAATTACAATTCCATATATGTTGTGTAGTTTGTTAATGATACGTGTAGGTGAACGTTTTATGCAAAATCGAGGGCCACAATTGCCACTTATGTTAGGTCCTTTATCAATTACAGTGGGTATTATACTTTTAGCCTTCACTTCGTTGCCTAACATGATTTACTATATTGTGGCGTGCATCGGATTTATCTTTATAGGTCTAGGATTAGGTTTCTTTGCGACACCAGCGCTATCTACAGCTGTATCTAATGTTCCGGCAGAAAAAGCTGGTACTGCATCAGGAATTATCAAAATGACTTCTACACTCGGTGCAGCATTCGGTATCGCTGTTATAACTACAATTTATACAGCATTGTCTGTCAATCATCCAGCACAATTTGCAGCTACAATCGCATTTATCGTGGGGGCAGGTTTAGTGTTTATCGCATTTATTGCCGCGTATTGTTTAATTCCTAGAAAGAATGTAGATGCTTAAATCGGGAGTTGGCGCAGTAAATATTATTGCTTGATTACTATCACCTTGTTTTAAGGGTGATAGATAATTAAGACGGCAGATAGATATAGGTAAAACAGCTGCCAAAGAATTAGTGAATAAAGGCATCACTGTAAATGCTTATTGCTCAAGTGTTGCTAAAACTAAAATATAGGATCGTATTGATGAAAAAATGGTTAAACTTGATGATAGCCTCAAAATAGAGTATACGTTTGAAACCTTTTCTTCAAAAATTAAACTTAGAAGATATCGAGAACCATCTGATGCTGCAAACTTAGTATCATTCCTAGCTTCTAATAACTCTGATTATATTACTAATCAGTCCATTCTAACTGATGGTGGATTAGTATATAGATAAAATAAATGTGAATAAAATATATTAATAATTTATAATTATTTTAGAACAAAGGCGAGATGTTATATACATCTTGCCTTTATTTATTAGAAAAAAGCTGATAGGAAAACAAAGAGTTTGATACATAACCTTCTAAAAAGAACCAGTAAATGAGTTTTTATAAATTAACTGACTCCAATTAGTGAGAATTATATAAAAACATTTTCTTTGAATTCATATTAAAATGAATCATACAGAGGTATTTTTTTCTATGAAAAGAGTTTCTTATTCAGTAGAAACAAAGTATAAAGCTGTTGAAATGAAAGCAGCAGGATTTTCAACAAAAACTAGGCTACTTATCCCCTGTAAAATACAGAGAATGAGCAGCCTAGAACATAGTGTTTTTATTAAGTTCTCATTTTAAGGGTTCAGTGCCCTTTTTTATAAATTTTTTGATTATTTTCAGCTGGTTGAGCTGCTACTTTTCTCATATTGAGTGCCGTTCATACAAATCCAAATTCTCTTTTAACTTTATTTATTCCTCTTACGGACATTCGAGTGAAGCTCATTTCAATTTTAGTAGAAGTAATTTAGGTTTGAACCTACCTAAATGAATATATGAGTTATTTTTATGCTACAAAATATATTCAGATTTCAATAATGACATAAAATAGGCATCTTTATATTTACCTTTAGTATAGAATTGCTCTTTGAGTAATCCTTCTGTTTTAAATCCTTGTGACTCGTATATATGCACAGCTTTTTTGTTATCTGTATCAACATATAGATAAATTTTGTGCATGTTTAATATATCGAATGCATAATTTATCGCTTTTTCGAATGCGAATTTTGCATAACCTTTACCACTGAACTCAGGTTTAATAATTATTTGTATTTCACAATTACGATGGATGTAATTAATTTCTACTAATTCAACAATACCTACGACTTGATTTTCATCTTCAACAATAAAACGTCTTTCCGATTCATCTAATAAATGCTTATCAAATAAATACTGAAGTTCCGTTAAGGATTCATAAGGTTCTTCAAACCAATAAGCCATAATAGAATATTCATTATTTAATTCATGAACAAAAAGTAAATCACTATACTCTAATGCTCTTAGTTTCATAATTCCACTCCCAAAATTTTCTCATATATTTGCATTATAAATATAAATAACGAATAAGTCATCATTCACTGTGAACACTTTATTTTAACAATTCATCACATACTAATTCTCATTTTCTTGTTATTCTCGATTTATTACTCTTACTATGAAACCTATAAAATTCTCACATTTGTTTGTATTAAGAATAAATAAATCAATAGTAACAATGAAAAAATAAATAATAAAGCTTCCCTCACCGTAAAAGTGAAGGATGCTCTAGTTTTATTGTAAGTAGTATGATATTCATTTTAATAGAGATTGGTTAATAATTGCCTGTAAATCATTGTTAAGTATCGTTGGAAATAAAACATTAAATAAGGAAAGGGATATTAAGTTTGACACGGGGACCAAAAAAAATTAGAAGTGATGCAGACGAAATAAAAATATAATTATGTCATCAACAATTGAGTTATCACATAGCAATATAGATATTACAAAAATGAAGATGTCAGATATTGCTAAATATGCTGGTGTAGGTGGGAGGACATTATATCGACATTTTGAGAGCAAGGCACGTCTATGCGAATCAGTTATGGACAAGTAGGTTGAAGCTATATTTCAAGAAATTGATACGTATTTAGAAAAACATAGAAATAATTCTCCTTATTAACGTGTTTTTGGCATTTTAAGCTATTTTTTGAATTTAAAAGAGACAAACTTTACAATTCTATCGTTTATTGAAAAGTCCTCAAACCCTGCTGGATCCTTAATCCATATTCCATTTTATCATTCACTAGCTGATTTGATTAAATTGCAATTTAAAAAAAGAATATTGAAAGTCTTGACTTTTAAGGTTGATATAATGCTCAATTGTTTTTCTTCAGACTTCTACTATTATTCAAAACATACATAGAAATTGTCTAGAATGGAATTTTTAGAACAAGTTTTAAACTTTATTTTTAAGTGAACATTGGATTCAAGAAATAGAAATATGAATTTTACAGATTTAGAAAAATATATTGAAATTGGTAAAAATGATAGAAATAGTTATTCTAAAAACAGGTCATGACGTGATATTTGTGAGAATGAAAGAAGAACACATGAAAAATAAATAATCTAACCAAAAATATAATTAACAGGTAGAGATAAATTTTATACAACTCAATAGAATTTGTCTTTTTTCACGTATTCAGAAACTTTACATTCCGGATTCCGCAATAACTAATAATTACGTTTCTGTCTTTCAATAAGATGATTAGTTAGTGATACAATAAGTTCATATAAAAAAGTATAAGAACCATTAAAATTCATATAAGTATAAAAAACCGCCTCATTAACCGATACGCAAAAGTACCTCACAAAAGCAATAAAAAAATAGATTGCATGATATATTATAAACTTACTTATTAAATAAAGGAGAAATGAATAATGACGATGTTTCGTGAAGCACTGATATGGATAGTGCTTCTCATATTTAACTTAATAAACACGTTTTTAGTACTTATGGGAAAATCATCATTATTCAAGGTTCCGCTTTGGAGTACATGGTTAGTTTGGGGAATAGTTACTATAATTATAGTAGGCGTTTTGCTTTTTAGAAAACATTTACAAAAAAAGCATCCACTCATTAATAAACGTCTCAATAATAAAGATTTTAAAGCGGGAGAATTCTTTGTACAAATGCCTTTATATATCATTGAGAATCAAAGCAATGTGATATATGGTAACGAAACAATAACGTATAAACCCGTTTTTGTTAATATATTTCATAAATTATTGAGTCTCTTTGGTATTCAAACAAAATATAGTCTATATATGACTTCTAGTGAGAAAGATGTAAAAATAATTCGTAAACATGGGGTAGCGAATAGACATCAATATACGATGTATTTGAATAATGAAGAAGTAGGTACACTTGAGATGAAACAGTTCTTTAAAAGTGGGGGAAAGCAACAACTTCCTTATATGTTTAATTACAAATCTGAGGTGTTTGATGTAAGCAATCCATTTTTTAGTAATGAAACCAAAATTACATTTGAGAATGACGTAGTATTAACCGCAAAGCGTAGTTTTTTAGATATTTCAAAAAGCAAGCGAACTAAAAAAAGAGGCGAAAAACACACTATACACATTCACAGCACTAGAGTAGAGAAAGAAATATTACTAGCCATTTACTTACAATGTGTGATCAATAAGCAAACACAATAAGTGAAGTATAGCGATAGTATAAGGCGACCCGTATATTAGCGAATAAAGATTTTAGTACAAATATACCCTATGATCATAACGGCTAAAAAAGATAGTGAAGGTAATAAAACAAACCATATTGACATAGCTATCTCTCCTTACTCATCATATTTTGTATTTAAAAGTTAAACTTATAAGTAAAAGTGATCGATGATTTTAAATATAGTTTAACAAAAATAATTAAAAATGAAATAACTCACAATTGATATATTAAAATGTATATAAAAGTGTTAAAGATAAAATAAGTTATGTATCACTCACTTGGAAATGAATGGACTAAGAATGTTACAATGCAAATGAGTAGAGGAGGGTGTTTATGAGAAAGATAATATTATTAGCTAGTCTATTGGGTTTATCCTTTATTTTAGCGGCTTGCGGAACATCAGGAGAGCAGAAAGAACCTTCTAAAGATAGTCAAAAGTCAGAGAAATATACATATGAGTATTATGAAGTGCTAAATAATGGTTCAGAAGATACACCCAATGTGGAAATAAAATATAAAGATAAAAATGGTAAATCACATTTACAAAAGACGGATTTAGAACACGTTTATGAACATATTTTAAATGATGGAAATAAAAAGCCTTATATAATTAAAGATGGCAAAAAGATTCATGTCTATCGTCCACCATATATGATTTATGGCGATGACGATATTGAAGGACAAGTTACTGCTAAAGATGAAGTGTCTAAAGAGTAAGAGGTGAGTGGGTGAAGTATAAAGTATTAAAAATGATAAGTATAATGATAATCTTTAATGTGACTTCGCTTTGTATATTGTCTACAAATTTAGAAGCTGTAACCTCAAGCACTAGTAGCTCAAGTTCGAGTAGTAGTTCGTCATCTTCTGCGGTTAGAAGTTCAACGTCTTCAAGTTCGTCAATGAGTCGTTCAAGTACAATGAATGCTTCACGAGTTGCAAAACAATCAAGTCAGCGTGCAGCTCAACAAGCTAGTCGAACAAATAGTATTACATATAATAACAAGACATCAAAATTCAAACAAGACACTGGTAAAATTCAGTCTCAACAAGCACGATCAATGGTGTCTACAAGACATCGATATAGACCAGGAGCTTCATATACGTCACAATTTATGGCCACTTCATATTATAATAATTGGTTATATTTTTATTTTATTACATCCGGTATGTATAAAGATAAAACCAATCGTGTTGAATACCAAAAAAATATGTTGAAACAACAAATGAAAGCGCATGAGAAATTATATACCATTACCGTTCAAACTAATAAAGGCAAACGTTTAGTTGTTGTCCCGAAAAAGCAATACGATAAAATTAAAACCGGTGAGAAAGTGAAAATTAAAAATAGTGTATTGCAATAACTCACATTGAGTCGTTCAACGTTCTTAATAGAAGGGAATTTTAATAAAGTTAAAGTGTGCTCATCATTTTAAAACTCTGTAATCGTCTAAAATGGCATATTAAAAAAAGCGTCTCAATGATATTGAGACGCTTAAAATTTATCTAGCCTTAAATGAGTCAATGGCTGCTTTGATTTCATCTCTAACACGTTGGAATTCTGACCAAGGTTTGCCTGCTGGATCATCAAATCCCCAATGTTCTTTTTTTACATTAGGCGACAATACAGGACAGTTTTGATCAGCATCACTACATAGAGTTACTACTAAATCGGATTGATGTAGTATGTTTTCGTCAATTAAATTAGAAGTATGATTTGATATATCAATTCCAACTTCTTTCATAGCTTCGATTGCTTTTGGATTTACACCGTGTGCTTCAATACCTCCAGAATATACTTGCCATTCATCACCTAAGATTTTTTTACCCCAACCTTCAGCCATTTGGCTACGGCATGAATTACCTGTACATATAAAGTAAATTGTTTTTTTATCCATAAATAGTCTCCTCTTTTTTTAGAAAATAATAAGTGTTAGATATAACCCTAACAGGGTGATAAACAAAACAGGAATCGTAATAACAATACCTGTTTTAAAATATGTGCCCCATGAAATTTTTACTCCCTTTTGTGTTAAAACGTGTAACCATAGTAGTGTTGCTAAGGAGCCGATAGGTGTGATTTTAGGTCCTAAATCTGCACCAATGATATTAGCATAAATCATCCCTTCTTTGATTAAACCAGTAGTTGCAGATTGTCCAATAGCAATTGCATCAATTAATACGGTAGGCATATTATTCATAATTGCTGAAAGAAATGCGGATATGAAGCCCATACCTATAACACTACTAAACAGTCCATAGTTTGATATGCTTGATAGAATATTAGCTAATAGTGCAGTAATACCCACGTTTTTCAGACCAAATACAACTAAATACATTCCTATAGAAAAGAGCACAATATTCCAAGGTGCGCCTTTGATCACTTGTTTCGTGTTTACAACGCTTGATTGATAGGCCAATACAGTAAATATAAACGCAATTGAACAAGCAATGATCGATACTGGAATTTGAATAAATTCACTAACTATATAACCAATGAGTAAGATTGATAAAACAATCCATGAAAACTTGAATAATTTTGGATCTTTAATGGCTTGATCAGGTGTTTTAAGGTTTTTAATTTCAAAATGGTTAGGAATAACTTTTCTGAAATATAGCCATAATACCACGATACTTGCAAGTAAAGAGAATAGATTGGGAATCATCATGCGACTTACATATTCAATAAATCCAATATTGAAGTAGTCAGCAGAAACAATATTTACTAAATTACTTACAATTAATGGGAGAGATGTAGTATCTGCAATGAATCCACTTGCAATGATAAAAGGAAAAATAACTTTTTGATTAAACCCAAGATTTCTTACCATAGCGAGCACGATTGGAGTGAGAATTAATGCAGCTCCATCGTTCGCAAAGAAGGCTGCTACAATAGCGCCTAACAACATAATGTAGACAAACATCTTAAACCCATGACCATTTGAAGCTCTGACCATATGTATAGCTGCCCATTCGAAAAATCCAATTTCATCTAAAATTAATGAAATGAGTATAACAGCGACAAAAGTTAAAGTAGCGTTCCAAACAATGCCTGTAACTTCAATAACATCCGAGAGACTAACAACGCCTGTAATAATGGCGATAATAGCACCAATCAATGCTGTAATACCAATATCTAAACCCTTAGGTTGCCAAATAACAAACATAAGAGTTAAAAGAAAAATAATAATCGCTAAAATAGTCATGATTTACATTCACCTGTCTTTATCTTTTTACACATACATTGTTGAGTAGGAGAACTAATATAAGTTAATTTTTTGTTGATCAATTCTAAGGACTTATGATTAAGGCGGTACATGCGCTTAGTACCGTCTTTTCGTGTAGATACTAATTCATTATCTACTAGAATTTTCATATGATGACTTAATGTAGGTTGTGAAAATTGAAAATACGCTAATAAATCACAAGCACATAATTCACCGCAAGATAATAAGTCTAATATTTCTAATCGACTTGGATCTGATAAAACTTTTAATTGTAATGATAGTTCCTTATAAGACATATGTATGTCATCCCTCCTTTATTATAGAATATCATCTATATAGACAAATATCTATATAGATGATACTTTTTGCAATAATACATTTAATTAAAACCTTGTTTTAAACATCGATGACAAGGTCTAATGTAGGACGTGTAGACATTATTTTCAGAATGATATAAATAAATCCATAAATAGAGATAAGTCGAAACTATTTATACCCTAGGGGGGTATATGTTATGATATAAGTAACTTTACTATCACGTTTTTATTAGGAGGGATTAATTTGAAGAATAATGGTGAAGCGCATAATCATCAAAATCACATGAATCATTCCAATCAAATGCATCATGATAACCATGCCTCACATCATCATAGTGGCCATGCACATCATCATGGAAATTTTAAAGTTAAGTTTTTTGTTTCATTAATTTTTGCAATACCTATCATCCTTTTATCGCCAATGATGGGCGTTAAATTACCTTTTCAATTCACATTTCCAGGTTCTGAATGGGTAGTGTTAATATTAGGTACAATTTTATTCTTTTATGGTGGTAAACCGTTCTTGTCTGGTGGTAAAGATGAAATTGCTTCAAAAAAACCAGGCATGATGACCTTAGTTGCCCTAGGTATTTCAGTAGCTTATATTTATAGCTTGTATGCTTTTTATATGAATAACTTTAGTAGTGCAACTGGTCATACAATGGACTTTTTTTGGGAATTAGCAACCTTAATTTTAATTATGCTATTAGGACATTGGATAGAAATGAATGCTGTCGGAAATGCTGGAGATGCTTTAAAGAAAATGGCAGAACTGTTACCTAATAGTGCGATTAAAGTTATGGATAATGGCCAACGCGAAGAAGTTAAAATATCAGACATCATGACTGATGATATCGTCGAAGTAAAAGCCGGAGAAAGCATTCCAACAGATGGTATTATCGTTCAAGGACAAACATCTATAGATGAATCCCTAGTCACTGGAGAATCTAAAAAAGTCCAAAAAAATCAAAATGACAATGTCATCGGGGGTTCTATTAATGGGTCTGGAACAATACAAGTCAAGGTTACAGCTGTGGGAGAAGATGGATATCTTTCTCAAGTTATGGGACTTGTTAATCAAGCACAAAATGATAAATCTAGTGCTGAATTGTTATCTGATAAAGTAGCGGGTTATTTATTCTACTTTGCTGTAAGTGCCGGTGTGATTTCGTTTATCATTTGGATGCTTATTCAAAATGATGTTGATTTTGCATTAGAACGACTTGTAACTGTATTAGTCATTGCCTGTCCACATGCTTTAGGCTTGGCAATACCTTTAGTTACTGCACGTTCTACTTCAATTGGTGCACATAATGGCTTAATTATTAAAAATAGAGAGTCTGTAGAAATAGCTCAACATATCGATTATGTAATGATGGACAAAACCGGTACTTTAACTGAGGGTAACTTTTCTGTAAATCATTATGAAAGTTTTAAAGAAGGATTAAGCAATGATACTATATTAAGTCTTTTTGCCTCATTAGAAAGTCAGTCTAACCATCCATTAGCTACAGGTATTGTAGATTTTGCGGAAAGTAAGAAAATTTCTTATGATAATCCGCAAGACGTTAATAACATTCCGGGTGTTGGATTAGAAGGAAGTATTGATAATAAAAAATATAAAATAACAAATGTCTCTTATCTTGATCAGCACGGATTTGAGTATGACAATAACTTATTTAAAAAATTAGCACAACAAGGCAATTCAATCAGCTATTTAATTGATGAACAACAAGTCATTGGCATGATTACTCAAGGAGATCAAATTAAAGAAAGCTCAAAACAAATGGTAGCTGATTTACTATCAAGACATATTACACCAGTCATGCTTACAGGTGATAATAAAGAAGTAGCAAAAGCTGTCGCAAAAGAATTAGGTATTAGTGATGTGCACGCACAACTCAAGCCAGAAGATAAAGAAAGTATCATAAAAGATTATCAACGTAGTGGTAAAAAAGTAATGATGGTCGGAGACGGTATCAATGACGCACCAAGTCTTATAAGAGCAGATATTGGTATTGCAATTGGCGCAGGAACGGATGTAGCAGTTGAGTCAGCTGATATTATACTCGTTAAAAGTAATCCATCAGATATTATCCATTTCTTGACTCTCTCAAATAATACTATGAGAAAAATGGTGCAAAACTTATGGTGGGGTGCAGGTTATAATATTGTTGCTGTACCTCTAGCAGCCGGTGTTTTAGCATTTATTGGCTTGATTTTATCACCTGCAATAGGAGCTATTTTAATGTCATTAAGTACGATTATCGTTGCAATTAATGCTTTTACATTAAAATTAAAATAAAAGGTAGGCGTTTTATTATGATTAAAAAATTATTTTTTATGATATTAGGATCATTACTAATATTATCAGCTTGCTCCAATAATGATGAAAAAGATAAAAATACTAAAGATCAAAAAAGTGAGGCCCATATGAAGCATAATGATGAAATTAAAGTTCCTGAAGAGATGAAATCAACTAATGAAGGTGAATTTAAAGCGGGAGATAAAGTAACGATTACAGCAGGGCATATGCCAGGTATGAAAGGTGCAGAAGCTACTGTAAAAGGTGCGTATAAAACATATGCCTATGTTGTAAGTTATAAACCTACAAATGGAAATAAAAAAGTAAACAATCATAAATGGGTTGTAAACGAAGAGATCAAAGATGCACCTAAAGATGGATTTAGTAAGGGCG